>SYLK01000107.1 GCA_005809115.1 Planctomyces sp.
AAGTGACTCGCGATATTGCTCAGCGGTTCAACAGCCTGTATGGCGAGACGCTCCATCTGCCGGAGGCCTGCGTGCTGGACGGTTCCGCCAGAATTCCGGGCGTGGACGGCGAAAAGATGTCCAAGAGCTACAACAACACGATTCCGATTTTTGATACGGCAAAGCGGCTGCGAAAGATTATCATGTCAATTCGCACGGACTCGAAGACCCTGGAAGAGCCGAAGGATCCCGAGACCTGCGCTGTGTTTGACCTGTACCGACTGTACGCGACGGAATCCGGGCAGGCAGAGCTGGCAGCCCGATATCGTGCCGGCGGGATGGGGTACGGGGAAGCGAAGCAGGCCCTGTATGATGCTGCGATGACGTATTTTCAGCCGGCATTCGACCGGCGTGCGCAACTGGAGGCATCCCCTGATTTCGTGTCGGACGTGCTGCGTCAGGGGGCCGGCAGAGCACGGGAGAAGGCTCGCGAGGTCGTGGAGCGTGTTCGATCGGCCTGCGGACTGGCGGCGCGACCGATTCGATAGTTCCGTCAAACTACAGGAAATGGACCATGGTTCTCACCGGTCGCCGTCGTCTGCTGGTGCTGGGAAATGCCGATGCCGAACTGGGTCCGCTGCTGGAACGAGCCGTGGAAACTCTGGACATCGTTGCCGGTGATACTCCGCTGGCCGCCGGACAGGAGTCGGACCTCGTCCTCCTGAGCGGAGATCTGGCACACCGATCGGATCAGCTGAAATTGTGTGCCCGCGGACTGCTGGACAACGTTCCGGACGGCCTGATCCTGCTGGACGAACGGCAGCAGATCATCTGGCATAATGAACCGTGTCGGCTGCTGTTCGAATCGCCTGTTTCGCTGGCAGGCCAGTATTTTTCAGCGCTGCTGACCGGAACCGATACAGACGAACTTTCGGTTGCGGAGCTGGCATTTCCCGGGGCAGATGGCGAGGTCGTGCGCTCACAGGTTCGCCTGAGTCGAGGCAAGTGGCTGGGATTCCGCTCACGTCGCTGCCGGCTGAACCGGGATGGTGCCGGCACCGTTGTGCTCAGCGTGCGCGACGTGACGGCAGAGGTTCTGGAGCGACAGCAGCTCGAAGCCATCTACCGGGCCGGGCTGGAACTTGGAAACCTGTCCCCGGATGAAGTCACCGGGATGTCGAATGAGGAGCGACTGATTCTGCTGAAGGAGAACATTCTGAATTTCACCCAGGAAATCCTGGGATACGAGACATTCGAGATCCGTCTGCTGAATCATCGCACGGAGCAGCTTGTCCCGCTGCTGGAATTCGGCATGAATCCGGAAGCCGCGGCACGATGCCTTTACGCCAGACCGGCCGACAACGGTGTCACCGGTTACGTTGCCTCCAGCGGCAGCAGTTATCTGTGCAATGATACTCAGATCGATCCTTTGTATCTGTGTGGTGCCGAAGGAGCCCGCAGCTCCCTGACCGTGCCTCTGATGCTCCGCGATCAGGTGCTGGGAACGTTCAATGTGGAGAGCGCCGGGACCGCTGCATTCAGCCAGCGCGACCTGGAGTTCCTCCAGTTGTTCGGTCGAGTTGTGGCAAACGCGCTGAATCAGCTGCAGCTGCTGCTGGCAGAGAAGGTCTCGACCGCTGCGCAGAATTCCGACCGCCTCCGACGCGAGATTTCCCAGCCAACAGATGAAATCCTGCGGGACGCCACCTGGATTCTGGAACGTTACATCGGACACGATCCGGATGTCTCAGATCGCCTCCACCGCATCGTCTCTGCCACCCGGCAGATCAGCGGTCAGGTTGATCAGGTCCCTTCGTCCGAGGTGACTGCCGCCGGGCTGGACTCGTCAGGCGTGGCGCGCCCCATCCGGCCGGCACTGATTGACAAACGCGTCCTGGTGGTCGACGGCGATGCGGTGGCCCGGGAGGATGCACATACACTGCTGGGCCAGATGGGCTGCCATGTCGAAGGCGTTCCCAATTCTGACGATGCCTGCATGATGGCCCGCTCGCATCACTATGATGTGGTGCTGACCGATATTCGGCTGCCGGATGTCAGCGGCTACGAGTGTTTCCGCCGAATTCGCACCATCAACAGTCATGTTCCCATCATCATGATGACGGGCTTCGGCTATGATCCGACTCACTCGATCGTGAATGCCCGGAAGGAAGGACTCAAGGCCGTGCTCTCTAAGCCGTTTCGCCGGGGACAGCTCCTGGATGAAGTCGAGAAGGCCTGCACTGCGGCCTCGCCCCCGCCCGATCCGGCTGCGCAGTAAACAATTTTCTCCGGCGAACTTCTGTCCGCGTGGTGCGGTCGCGGCCCCTTCTGCGGCGGGACAGAGTTCGCGCGGCGCTGATTTCTGACTGGAATTCCTTCCGACGGGAGTGTCCCATGCGGCCCTCTGGAAACTCTCTGCGGCTGACAACAACGGCTGCCGTGCTGCTGGTGTTCTGCGTGGGCGGGATTCTCGCACAGACTTCCCGTGACCGACGCGACGCCCCGACGGAAAAGCAGCTGCAGCAGCGCGCCGTGAAGGCCGAGGAAACCCTGCTGAAGGAGCTGCAGGACGTGGCGGCCGAGTATCAGCGTCAGGGACAGCCGGAAAAGGCGCTGGAGGTGATGCAGCGGATGGAGACCATCAGCCCGGCGGCCCCCGGATTACGGGAACG
>SYLK01000108.1 GCA_005809115.1 Planctomyces sp.
TGCCGCGAATGGCGGCGATCATGGACAAGCTGGCGATTATCCGGTCGGTCGTCGAAACTCCGCATGACCACGCGGCGTTTCATTGCCTGACCGGCCGACCACGCGCAACTGCATCCGCGCCCGGTCCGCAGCCTGCGGGAGGCTGGCCCGCGCTCTGGGCCGTCGCCTCGAAACTTCTGGGCCCCGTGCACCCGTCAATGCCACCGTTTGTCGGTCTGGCGCCGGAAATGAAGCTGAAGGAATGGGCCGACCCGGGTTCACCGGGGTACCTCGGAACGGCACATGCACCATTTCAACCACGGACCGAGGCAGTTCGGGATATGTCATCGGAATGACAGATCGCTCCGCCGAGGCAGCGAAGGAACGGCCCGTACATTTTCAGGAGGTTTTCGCCACGCTGTACCATTGCCTGGGAATCGACGTGGCGACGACCGTTCTGACCGATCTCAGCGGCCGGCCACAGGCTCTGCTGGACGTCACGCGTCCGGTCCGTGAACTGGTGTGATCTCGGACTGACCTGTCGAGCCTGCAGTTGAAGATCATGTTCAGTTCATTGTTCCTGCCATCCACGTCGGAGGCGTCCCTGATCAATGGATTCCGGCGAAAATGTTCGCCCGAGGGATGTCGGTCAGCGCACGTCCGGGGATGTCGTCGGGCCGGTATTCCACCACACGGTCATCCAGGGAGCTGCCTCGGACTGAAAATAGCTTCCGGTAATGAAGTCTGTCCGACCGTCGCCATTGAAGTCGCCGGCCTCGATACTGACGTGGCCGAGTGCCGTTGACAGGGAATGACGCTGGAAGTCACCGTCGCCCGTCTGTTCGAGCCAGATCAGCGTGTCGAGCGGTCTGCCCGGATGGTTGCCCAGTGCCTCTGGTCCGGGAATGAAGGCACACGCGAGAACGTCAAGGTCCTGATCGCTGTCCAGATCGGTTACGATGGCCCGATAGACACCCGGCATACTGGTCAGCACACGGGGGACGAAGGGATACTGACCGCGATTCTCCAGCCACTGAATCGAATGCCACGGTTTCAGATAATAGCTGTCCACCGTGTCGCCATTGGTGTACAGAACGTCCAGATCACCGTCGGAATCCAGATCGACCAGCTGAATTCCACTGGAACCGTATGACGGGTCACCGGCGGCAAAAATTGTCTCGCGCCGAAACGTCCCACCCCCCTGATTCAGAAACGCCTCGACCGATTCGTATTCCTGACTGATCAGGGCGACGAAATCCATGTGGCCGTCACCATTCAGATCGGCTGGCGAAACGTGGATCGTGCCATGCCGCTGATCCAGCACGTGAATCTCGAACGTCGGAGGACCCGCTGGCAGGCTGCGGTTTTCAAGCCACAGAATTCGCCCGGTCTGATGCCAGCCAAACTCGGCAACCACGATGTCAGCATCTCCGTCTGCGTCGAAGTCGGCGGCCCTGGCATCGCATACTCGCCCCAGACCGGCTGCGATGACGTGGGGCTCCCAGCGGTCCGCTTCAGGCAAGCCTCGCAGCCAGACAACGCAGCCCAGATCGTGGTCCCCGGGAAGGAGACTTCCGAGCCCTGAAACAAGCAGGTCCGACTGACCGTCCGCATCCAGGTCACACGGCTCGACGTGTGCAGCATTGGCCACCTGCCCCAATGCGATCACACTCAGATCGTCCCCCACATCCAGACGCCCCACATCGCCGCTGTTCATGTCGCAGAACAGCAGCTGACCTGCCCTGGGTCCCCCCGGAGGGATTCCTTCCGCGGGTGGCAGCCAGCGCAGATGAGCCACGGCGGAAAATCGCTGTCCGGCTTTCAGTGGAACAGACGTCTGACGAAACCGGAGCGGCGGGACGGCCTCGGCAGCTGGTTGAGCAGCCACGGAAAGTTCAAATGGGGCATGGTTGCGATACCATGCCACGACCTCTCGCACCGGTGGCACTTGCAGATCCTGCCGCCGGGAGACCTTATAGAAATCGTAGCCCTGCAGGACTTCTTCTTCCCAGGCCTGTCGCGGAAACGTCATGGGGTCGGGAGTGGCGTGACAGTTACCGCAGAAATGCACGATGTCCGCCGGAATTGCGGCCCGCTCGTGCCCCTCCGCCTGTGCTGAAGCTCGCGGTTTCACCGGATGGACCGCGGGAGTTTTCGGCCGAAGACTCCAGTATCCGATCGCCAGAACCAGCAACAGACCGGCCACTGCCAGCCCTGCTACTACCAACGGAAATCGTCGCTGACGTTCAGGTCCCGGGGCATTCATGCGACTGGCCACCAATCTGCTGGCACGTGAAACCAGACAATCCGGAAACTGCCGCGATCAGATTCACTTTGGTGTCGACGATGCGGGACTCCTGGGTAGCCCTGCGTCAGGCCGGCCGGATTCGGCCGCGGACGTCGCAGTCGGCGGACTGCCAGACGGGTTCGGACTGGACCCTGAAGGAGCGGCTGTTCCTGGCGGGACCTGAGGAGTTATCGCGCCGGCGGGGCCGGCTGGCGGAAGTCCAGCATTGCGAATGCCCTGGATTGTCTGCTCGGTCAAGTCTTCCTGCGGTATGTTTTCCGGCGGTGCGAATGCGAACAGCGACTCGTCCACCGGTTCATTCAGCACGATTTTTCGCAGGTCCAGCGTCAGCAGCGGCCGGACACGTCGCCGCGTCGGATCGGGATCACGTTTGAGGTACTGGAGGCGGCGGGGCAGCGAGGATCCGGCATCAATGTACAATCGCGCGTATTCCGGGATGAAGTCCTGCGAAATCACTTCGGCATCATCAGGCAGCTGAAATACGTCTTTACGGATTTTCTGGTTCCACCGACCCGTCAGCACCAGAAACTCGACCTCCCCAATTGTTTCGCGGCGGACCGGGGCGAAATCCATCGAAGTCTGGATTCTGGAAAGCAGCGCATTCAGACCACCCAGACCCAGGTCCTGCAGGGCGCGGCCAGGATCATACAGTGAGGATTCTCCGGCGGCCTTGAGGATATCGCTGATATTTCGCCGTGTGACCCTGGTCTCCGGGCCATTCTGCCACGACGTATACAGCACACTGCCA
>SYLK01000109.1 GCA_005809115.1 Planctomyces sp.
CAGCTCCTCGACCCGACTCGCTGGATTCTGGAAGTGACTGCGGTGGAGACGCTCACATCAGAACTGGTGGCACTCGTGTTGAAGGATCCTCCCGACATCATCTGCATTGCGTCGCTTCCCCCGGGCGGGCGGGCACACGCACGCTACATCTGCAAGCGGTTGCGAGTCGCTTCGCCCCGGATTCAGATCATCGTGGGACGATGGGGGCAGCCACGCAACAGCAGGATTGACCGAGAGCGACTCGAAGAGGCCGGCGCCACATTCGTGACGACGACATTGCTGGAAACGTGCCAGTTGCTGGAATCTCGGTGGCCACTGCTGACGAAGGAGTTCCCGACAGCGTTACAGTCGGCAGCAACGGACGGTGCGGCCGACGCTGGGTTGGCCCTGAGCGAGCCAAACGCATGACGAGGCTGCATTCCGGAACAGGTCGCGATCTCCAGACAAAAGCGCGACTGGCTTCCGCGCCGATTCGGAAAGGTCGGAAAATACCGATGCAGCAGGGAGCCAGTCGAGGTTTTGTGAGAGCTGCTGAGTTGGAAAAGAATCGCCTGCCTGTATGTGGAGTTAATTCCATGCATCGGGAACACATCAGCTGCAGCTGGAATCAAGTGAGTGACACGATCAGGCTCACGCGGGGCAAATTAACTGACGACTCTCGCCCAAACCCGCCGTTCGCGTCGCCGCCGATAAAGAATCTGTCATGACAAATCGCAGGACCGATCAGCTTCCTGAATCGTCAGTTGTGTTGGACGATTTTGTGGACGAACGCGACGCCGCGTCTTTTTCGATCGTGGGCGTCGGCGCTTCGGCCGGCGGGCTGGAGGCGTTCACGCAACTGCTCGGGGCGCTGCCATGTGATACTGGTATGGCGTTTGTCCTGGTGCAACATCTGGCGCCGACGCACGCCAGTGCTTTGGCGGAGATCCTGTCGCGGACGACACACATGCCGGTCACCGAGGTTCAGGACAAGTCGACGGTCGAGCCAAATCACGTGTACGTGATCCCGCCCGCCCAGAGCATGATCATCGCCGGTGGCGCATTGCATCTTCTGCCGCGCGACGACGCTGGAATGCACCGTCCGATTGATCAGTTTTTTAGCGCTCTCGCCGAGGAACGGCGGCATCTTGCCATTGGCGTCATCCTGTCCGGCACCGGCGCAGATGGCACGCTCGGATTGGAAGCAATCAAGGCTGAGGGCGGCATCACGTTCGCCCAGGACGCGACGGCCCACCACGAAGGGATGCCGCAGAGTGCCATCGCCTCGGGGTCTGTGGACTTTGTGCTGCCCCCGGATGGGATCGCCCGGGAGATTGTCCGCATCGGCCACCATGCTGATGCGAGTGTTGCAGGCCGCGTGGCAAGTGATGTGGGGGAACATTCAGGCGGCGATACTCTCGGCATCAATCGCTCGTCACTCACCGTTGTTCTGCAACTGCTCCACGACGCCACCGGCGTTGATTTCACCTTCTACAAGTTTGATACTCTCTACCGCCGCATCACCCGCCGCATGGTCCTTCAAAAGCTGGACGATTTGAGCCAGTATGAGCAGCTTCTGCGGCAGACGCCGGGCGAGGTCGAGATGCTGTACCGGGACATCCTGATCAGCGTCACCGGGTTCTTCCGCGACCCGGAGTCGTTCGAGGCAGTTAAGAGGAAGGTGTTTCCGCGACTGCTCAAGTGGCGGACTCACCGCGACCCCGTACGGATCTGGGTTCTCGGCTGCTCGACCGGGGAGGAGGCGTACTCGCTGGCGATGGCTTACAAGGAGGCCGCCGATGCGGCGGACAGCCAGACGCCACTCCAGGTCTTCGCCACCGACCTGAACTCAGCCAACATCGTGAGGGCTCGCGCTGGCGTCTACTCGAAGGACATTGCCCGGAACGTGTCACCGGAGCGTCTGAGACGATTTTTCACCGAGGTGGATTCCGGCTACCGGATCAGCAAGACGATTCGCGACGCCTGCATCTTCTCCCGCCATGACGTACTGGCTGACCCAGCATACTCTCGCCTCGACCTGGTGAGTTGCCGCAACCTGCTGATCTACATGGAACCAGTGCTGCAACGGAGAATCGTGTCGATCCTGCACTACGCGCTCAAGCCGGCTGGCTGCCTCTGGCTGGGCAACGCAGAAACAATCGGCAGCTACCGCAACCTGTTCGAGGCGGAGGACGTCAAGCACAGGATCTTTTCGAGGAAGCCGGGTTCCAGCCCGGATCGCGGACCCTTCGCGCTGCAGCACAGAGGGGCACGTCGTGCCCCCTTTGTGCCGCTTCCGGTTCGGTCCGTTGATGCGGCGGCCGATCTGCAGAAACAGGCTGATCGGATCCTGTTGACGAAGTTCGCCTCGCCGGGCGTGGTCGTGTCAGCCGACCTCGAGATCCTGCAATTCCGCGGCGACACCGGGCCGTACTTAACGCCGGCCCCGGGCAAAGCCAGCTTCAGCCTGCTGAAGATGCTGCGGGGGGGCCTGCTCGCTGGCGTCCGAGGAGCCATCCTTCGTGCCGGCCGAGACGAGTCCCCGGTGCGTGATGACGGCCTCCGGGTCGAGTTCAATGGCAGCTGTCAGGCGGTTGCGATCGAAGTGATTCCGCTCAGGAAAAGTGGGGAGAATGATGGTGGGTTCCTGGTGCTGTTTGAGGGCAGGAGTGTCGCGTCAGGCATGACGAGTGACGAGGGCCACAGCGAACGACGAGAGACGAGGGATGAGCAGGAGACCGCTGCATCCCTCGCCACTCGCCATGCGCCAGCCG
>SYLK01000010.1 GCA_005809115.1 Planctomyces sp.
GAGATGCCCTGAAAATCCGGGACGGTGCTCAGATGCCCCCAGGCATCCGCTGGCGACACTCCGCCGCCGGCGAGGGACATGGCCAGCAGTTGATGAATCATCACCGGCCAGCACCGAGTGTTGACGGCAACGTCTTCAACCCAGCCGGATTTCGCCAGCTCAATCAAAGCGATCGCCTGCAGCACCGAGTCACCGCGGGAGCAGAAAAACGTCGTGTTCGCTGCTTGTCCCGCGCGCCGACCGGTTCGTCCCATGCGCTGCATGAACGAGCTGACGGTCGCAGGCGCTTCTGCCTGCAGGACGCGGTCGAGGTCGCCGACGTCGATTCCCAGTTCCAGTGTGGATGTGCAGACGATGCAGACATCTGATCCCTGATGAAACTCCCGCTCGGCGAGCTGCCGCTCTTCTTTCGAGACGGCGCTGTGATGGACAAATACGGATGTGCCGGCACGCCGCATCTGCTCGGCAATGGCCTCGGTCACAGACCGAGACTGGCAGAAAAACAGGCTCTTGCAGCCACGGCTCAATGTCGCCGCATGGACCGCCATCTGTCCGATCTGAGGCTGATGCGTTACCAGTAACTGACGCCGCCCGGGCTGTTTCGGCGGGTCGACCACAACGGATTTGCGGCGGGAATAACCCTGCAGCCACCGCAGAATTACGTCGGGGTTTCCCACCGTTGCACTCAGTCCGACACGCTGGAGATCGTGCTCCGAGATTCTGGCCAGGCGCTCGATGATGCTCATCAAATGAGCCCCACGGTCCGTCCCGGCGATCGCGTGCACTTCGTCGATCACGATCATTCGCAGGTCACCAAACAGAATCTTATCGCTCACACTTTCCGACACCAGCATCACTTCCAGTGATTCCGGTGTCGTCATCAGCAATTCGCACGGAGCCCTGAGGAACTGTTTTCGTTCGTGGCTGGTGGTATCACCGTGCCAGACAAACCGTCGAAGTCCCACCATCTCGGTGTAAAGTCCCAGGCGATCCGCCTGGTTGTTCAGCAGCGCCTTGATCGGTGCCACGTAAATCGCACCGACGCCATGCGGCTGGCTGGTGACCATGCCGGACAGAGTCGGAAACATGGACGCTTCCGTCTTTCCGCCGGCGGTCGGTGCGAGAATCACCGCGTTCTGGCCTGCCAGCAGCGCTTCTCCAGCCAGTTCCTGGACCGGTCGCAGGCTGGACCAGCCGAGGCGCGCGACGATCGCTTCCTGCAGTCGTGGAGCAAACTGCGCGAAGACACTCACCAGACATCCTCCAGCGACACGAATGCCTCGGTCTCCGCTTGAATCGCCCCTGAGTGCCCGGAGTGCGCGGAGTCCCCGGAGACACGCTGCTGTTCTTCCGGCGTGAGTTCCGTCGGCTGGAAACCCATTTGCGCCATGGGATCGTAGTCGTCATGCTGATCCACGAGGTCCATGTGATTCACAAAGGCTCGCAGGAACTGACGAGGCACTACGCCCACGTCACCCTGAAACCCTTTCGTGACATCGGCCACCAGGCGTTCAATAAAAACATCGCTGATCCGGTCATTCAATCGTGACTTGTCGGCTGCCGGAAACAAATCCAGCAGCCGCAGTGCGACGCTCTTCAGGCGACTGGCGTCAAAGGGTGTGAGTTCCAGCTGAGCCTGGCGAGGATTGGCGAATTGCCCCTGCTTCGAAAACTGGATTCGATCATGCAGCGGAGCCAGTCCGGCAACTCCCTGACGAGTATCAAAGAACTCCGGCGTTCCGGTAAATATCCACAGCAGGCCGGGATAGTCCACGCTGGCGTCTGCAATCTGGCGAATGCCGTTCAGTGATTTCCCACGGACATCCTGACGCATTCGCAGAATTGTCTCGGCTTCGTCAATCACAATCACCAGCCCTTTGTAGCCAGCCGCCTTCACGATCTCAAGAATCCCGCGCAGGTAATCCAGAGCCTCCCGGCTGCCGATTTCGCCCCGGATGCCGGCAGCCTTCTTGGCACCGGCCGCCACATTGCTGCTTCCGCACAGCCACGAAATCAACGCCCCGGAATTCGCATGATCACCCTTCTGCTTCAGATCGAAAATTGTCTGGATCACCCGCACAAAATCCTGGGGCGCCTTTCCGCCGGTCATCGACTGCAGATTGTCGTCCAGCCGGGAACGCACTCTGAAATCAAATCCGTCAGCATCCGGATCTTCACCCGCATCAATCAGTGCTTCCTCAACCGCACCAATCCAGCGGTCCAGAATGTCGTTCAGAGCACCGCGAGGGCAACTGGACGTTCCCAGTTCCGTCAGCACTCGCTTGTAGACGTCCTCGAATTTATGGAAGTGCAGATCGTTGTCTGAGACAACAACGAAACTGGTCGCGAAACGTTTTTCCTGAGCATCCAGCAGTGCGAGGCGAGCCATGAAGGTCTTGCCACAGCCATAGCCGCCTCGCAGAAATTTGACGGATCCCTCGCCGTCGCCAATCAGCCCGAGCTGTCGGTGCAGCTCCGCCCGCTGCTTTTCGATTCCGAAGGCAAAGTTGTCGATCCCTCGCTCCGGGACCAGGCCTTTGCGAAGCGATTCGAAAATGTGTTCGACGTCCCGGCCAGTCAACGGACTCATGACCCACCTCCCTCACGCACGTAGCGTTTCATCCCGCCAACCGTTTCGACACGAATCGCGAACGGAATTCTCCGTGCATAGTCGTCAACCTGCCGAGCAAACCTGCGTGCCTCACGCGGAGACCCCAGCATCGACTCCAGCTCAGTCTCAGCGACCACCGCATGCTGCCACAGTTGCTGAAGGACGCGACGAACCCCTTCGTCCTCGAATTCTCGAAGCCACGCGTCACTGGTGGTCTTCTCCAGCGACGAATCTCCAGCGGCCCTGATCCTGCTCGCCGGCGTGACCTGCGCCGGAGGGCGCAAATCGCAAATGACGTCGAACCGGTCAGTCACCGTGCCTGGCTTCACCGTGTCAGCGGAGCCGGGGTGAAACAGCTCGACACGAACACGCGATTCTTCCGGACCATGCAGCCGAAAGTAGACATCGAACGGTTTCCCCACGGTCGCCCGGACTGCACCCGCTTCCAGCGTGGCACCGCCGAAGACGCCCAGCAATGAAACCTGAACATCCCCTCCGTCAATCGCGCGCAGCGCCAGTTCCTTCTGTTCATCGCCACCGAACGTGAAGCCCAGCGAAGAAGATTCCGGACAGAGCGTTGCCTGAATCGCATGCATCCCGACCATTCCGCGTTTGATTTCGGCATTGATCTGATAACGAACCCTGCTGCTGCCGGCCTTTCGCGAATGTTGCACGGTCAGCACGGGAATGACACGTTCCTGCAGGCTGTTGCCGCCATGGACAAATCGCCGATCCTTCTTTCCGGTGTCGAACGATGCTGTGGTCACCGGAAACATCACGTGCAGGTCATCGCAGTCATAGCCAAGTTCCTTCAGGGAAACCCGCATTTCGTTCGCATGATCAGCCGCCTCAGTCGAGATGACGTAGCGGCCATGCGGATCGATCTTTCGACCATGCGACTGCAGGGGATGGTCCGGATCCGGCACCAGCAGAAAGCCGTGATCCGCCGTAATCACGAAATTCTGCACGCCGGCATCCCGCAGCAGGTGCATCGCCGCACGCAGGTCCTGC
>SYLK01000110.1 GCA_005809115.1 Planctomyces sp.
CCTGGGATACCCACTGGAAAAACTTCTCGTGCCTCAAGGATTACCTGCTGCCCAGCTTCGACCAGCCATTCTCCGCTCTGCTCGAAGATCTCGACACCCGCTGGCTGCTGGAACAAACCCTGGTCGTGGTGAACAGCGAAATGGGCCGCACGCCGAAACTCGGCGACCGCCGCTCCGGCGGAGCCGAAGCCGCCGAACCGGGCCGCGATCACTGGGTCCACTGCCAGACCGCTCTGCTGGCCGGGGGCGGCATCCGCGGCGGTCAGGTTTATGGATCCAGCGACAGAATCGGCGCCTATCCGCACGATCGCATGGTCGGCCCGGAACACCTTGTCCAGACAATCTACCACGCCATGGGCATCACCGATCTGACCGCCCATGACCTGCAGAATCGTCCATATTCTCTGCTCGACGAAGGCACTCCTCTGCTCGACCTGTTCTGAACAGTCCGTCCCGAATTGCCGAGCTTTCCCCCCAACCCCGGTCCGCAGCGGCCCAGCTGATGACGGGTGTACATGTGAATCCCTGTTGGTCGGCTGAGGATTGCCAGAACGTCGGCAATGGTTAGAAACCGCGGTGTCGATCGCGTTCAGGGCAGATTGGAATTCCGGCGAGAATCTCAGGTGGAGTCAAGTAATGCGGAACATCATGCGATTTCGGTTCGTCTGCGCGCTGCTGCTCGGACTGATCATGGCAGCCGCGGCAGTGGATCGCGGCGTGGCACAGACTCGTGGCACCTCGCAGTTGTCGGAAGCGCTGGACGCCTGGCGTGCGGGCGATCTGGTGACTGCCCGCAGTCTGCTGAGCGAGATCGTGGCGGCGGGAACGCGTGACGCGCGGGTGCTGTATTATCGGGGCATCCTGCTGGAACAGTCCGGGGCAGACGGCCGTCAGGACTTCGAGCAGGCTGCCGTACTGGAGGTCGGTGCCGGGACTTCTCGCCGGGTGAATCAGGCGCTGGAACGAATCCAGGGACCACTGCGAACGAAGATCGAAGGCATTCGCGAAGCTGCCCGCGCTGCAGGCGCTTCCGACCCGGTTGCCGCGGCGCACGCACTGCGATACCGCGACGCGTTGTCGGCCATCCGGTCCGGAGATCTCGCTGCCGCTGCTGCCGCTCTGGATCAGATAATCGCGGCAGGGACGCGGAGTCCCCGCGCCTGGTACATGCGTGGAGTCGTTGCGCTGCGGTCGGGTGATTCTGCCGGCGCTGCATCCTTCTTTGAGCAGGGGTTGTCACGCGAGCATACTCGCCGCGATATGGAACTGGTCAGTGAGGCACTCAGTGAACTGCCCGGGGACGTGCGCCGGCAGATCGAAGAACAGGTGACGGTCACTGAAGGAGATCAGCAGGTAACGCGGAGGGAACGATTTCGTACTGTTCTCGCTCGCGAACAGGCGATGACCGAGGATGCGGTCGCAGCTCGAAACGCGGAGAAGGAGCGACAGGGGCAGGAAGAAGCCGCTGCCCGACGTGCGCGGGAGGAAGAGGCGGTGGCGGAGTTTCGGGCTGAGCAGCAGCAGCGAGCCGAAGCGGAATCGCGGCTGAGACCGGCACCCGCTGATTCTGCAGCGGCGGGCTCTGCTGCAGCGCCGGTGCCGGCGAACGGTCCCGTTCCTCCGGCACCTCGAATCGCATCTCAGGAGCCGACGACCAGCCCTTCCGTCGATCCCTCAGGTCGGTCTCTGCTGTCGGCTGAGGCACCGGACAACGAACCTGAAGCCGGCGGTCCGGTGAATCCGTTCAGCCGGAAAAGCCCTTCGTCTCCGCTGTCACCGGCCACAGCTTCCACGAGGGCCGTGGATTTTTCCTGGCTCGCTCCGAATTCCGAACTGATCGTCTTTTCGCGTCCGGCTTCCCTGCTGGGAACACCGTTCATGGCCCCGGTTCGCGAGCTGCCGTGGTTCGACGGCGCCATGGCCCAGCTCAGCGGGCAGACGGGAATCAGCCCACTCGACATCGAGTCGATCACTTTCGGGATGGGGGATGTCATGATGCAGTTCGCGGCTGGTGCGCTGCAGGCCGGGGGGGCAGATGGACGGCCTGATCCCGGCCGGATCGCGGCTCAGTTCGCCAATAACCAGTCGGCGATTTCCGTCGTTCGGACAACTCAGGAGATGGATCTGGCGGCCGTGATCCGCACGGTCGGGGGGCAGGAACAGTCGTATGGTTCCAGAACGTGGTACCTGATCCCCTCGCAGGCTCCGGGTGCGCCCGATACTGCGGTCTGTGCCATCGATGGCCGCACCGTCCTCGCGGGCACTGAAGCCAGTCTCAAGGCGGCACTGGACCGGGGCCCTGGCAGTCCCACGAATCCGCAGTTCCGATTCCTGTCTTCAGACCGGCAGTTCGTACTGGCCTTCAGCAGTCCGGCACTGGCGCCGATGAGCGGGAGTCTCCCGATTCCCCCGGAGGCGCCGATCCTGGTCCAGGATCTGATGAATGCCATCCGTGGCCAGGTGGGCGGAGTGGCCATCGTACTCAATGCCGAAAAAGATCTGCAGCTGTCGCTGCAGCTGAGTCTGAACGACGCATCCGCCGGTGAATCCGCCGTCAAGGTCGTGGAACAGGCCATCCAGATGGCACAGCAGATGTACCCGTCGATCCAGGATCAGGTCCCCCCGCCGTTGCAGGATGTCGCCAGGTCTGCAGTCAGCAGCCTGCGTTCCGGGTTCGACGATTCTGTATTGTCTGCCACCGTGCGGTTTCCGAGCGAACTGATCGCGGCGGTACAGAATATGGCCCCGCTGTTTGGTCCGATGATGGGTGGAGGAATCCAGCCGCCGGGCGAGATCCAGAACTTTCCGCCTGCGGAGTTCGGCAACGATCCGAATTTTCCCAATCCGAGTGATTCGGGATTTGGCTTTGAACCTGCCGAACCAGGTGACGAACTGCCGGGAGCCGATTCTCCGGCGGCGACTGACGGTGCTTTCGGTTTTGAGGCGATCGACGGGACGACTGATCCGTCACCTTCGGATTCTCCCGAGGCGCTGGATCCCAACTCGCCTCCGGCGACTTTTCCTTCACTGGAAGATATTCCTGAAGCCGAATCACCTCAGCCGTAGGGGCCATCCGTCGAAACCCATCGTACCTGTCATGGGAATTTCGCGACGGCCGCAGGGCTGAAATGCGCATGAGGCTCGGTTATAGTCCCGCATCGCTGCACAACACCAGCGCAGGCACACTCCTCGGTGATATTTCGGAGGACAGCAGGAGCCGGTGCGGGGATTGTGGGATCTGCCTGTGGGCAGACGGGTGGTCGGCTTTGCTTTTGCTGCAAGAAGTGTGGTCCAGATTTTTGATCCCACCGTTACTGGATGAATTTGATGTTGCCGAATCGCCGTTTGTTTCTGGGCACCGCTGCCGTTTCCATGGCATCCTTCGTTCAATCTCGATCTCAGCGCGGTGTGGCCATGGCCGCCGGGATGCCGCAGAGCTCCGCAGCCGCGCAGCCGGCGGGGCGGAAATTCACGATGGACCTGCGCTGCGGGGCTGTGGGCATCAGCGCCGATCAGAATGCTGCCATCGCGCTGGCGCAGGAATTCGGCTTCGAATCCGTGGGCGTCGAGGCTGCGTTTCTGGCCAGCCTGTCAGAATCGCAGCGACACGAACTGCCGACCATGCTGCAGGAGAAACGGCTGGTCTGGGGAGCCGCCGGTCTGCCGGTCGAGTTCCGCAAAGACGAAGACACCTTTCGCCGGGATGTGCTGCAGTTGCCGCGACTGGCTCAGGCTCTGCAGCAGGCTGGAGTAACTCGGGTCGGGACGTGGATCAGCCCCATGCACGACGAACTCACATATGGCGCCAATTTCCGCCAGCATGCCCGACGACTCGGTGAATGCGTGCGAATTCTGGCCGACCACGGGCAGCGATTCGGCATGGAATATGTCGGTCCGAAAACCCTGTGGGCTTCAAAGCGACACAGCTTCATTCACACAATGGCCGAGACGAAGGATCTGATCGCTGAAATTGGCATGAGCAACGTGGGTTTCGTGCTGGACAGCTGGCACTGGTACACGGCTCATGAGACGGTCGAGGATCTGCTGACCCTGAAAAACAGCGACGTCGTGGCGTGCGATCTGAACGATGCTCCGCAGGGAATCGACGTCGATCAGCAGATTGACAGTCAGCGAGAACTGCCCTCCGCCACCGGTGTGATTGATCTGGCAGCGTTCCTGGGAGCGCTCGTCCGCATGGGATACGACGGACCGGTTCGCGCCGAACCCTTCAACGCCCCGCTGAACGCGCTGAACGATCGCGACGCCGCCACCGCCACGGCGGCGGCCATGCAGAAAGCCTTCTCGCTGGTGCCGCCACGCGCGTGACACCGCGCGCCTGACACCGCGCGCCTGACACCGCGAGACCTCATGTCGACCGGGGAAGATCCCGCACCAAAGGTGTGGGTATTCCCGAGGTCCCGGCGTCATCTCCTGCTCAAATCAGATTATTTGCCCCAATCTGCGCCTTTTCTGATTGATTCCGGCGATGGATCGCCATCATTCTGGTGTTACAGCAGTGTTGACGACGCCTCGGCAGCCACAGCGTGTGTTTGTCTCGGTTATGTCAGCAGTTGCTGCCCATCAATGATTTGCACGTTCACTGACAACGCGAGTTGCCGACTTGTGTCGCAGTTTCGCTGGAGTCATGGTCCCGAACAGTCATTCCTCCCTGACGTGCTCCACGACATTGACCGTTGTATTCGAGCGACCAGTCTGACTCTCAGATATCGTCAGTTCATACAGTTTATAAAGGTCATGGTCACATGCAGATTCGGGGAATTCTTACAAGCGCAGCCTGTGTTCTGTCAGTTGCCGCAACTGGCTTCGCGCCGCAGGCGGACGGTGGACAACTCATCGGTGACTGGAATTACGCGAGCGATTCCGTCACGGACAATTCCGGCGGTGCCGTATATCAGTACGGGGGTTTGGCGTTCCGGCAGAATGGGAATACGGCTTACTTCGCCATCAGCAGTGGTACACCGCTGAACGGAGTTTCGGAGAGTCGAGCGACCGACGGTCGCATCGACCATGGTGACCTGTTCATTAATTTCTCGGCTCACAACCTGGATACAGCCGCGGAGTATACAGATCCTGGTGTCTTCGCTGTCCGC
>SYLK01000111.1 GCA_005809115.1 Planctomyces sp.
ACGACCCTGCTGCACATCGCCGGAACCCTGGATCAACCCACATCGGGAACCGTGGCGATTCTGGGTGAGAATCCGTGGCAGATGAACGCTCGTCGTCTGGCATCGTTCCGCAACCAGTCGATTGGTTTCGTGTTTCAGGAACACCAGCTGCTGCCCCAGTGCAGCGTGCTGGAGAACGTCCTGCTGCCGACACTGGCCGGATTCCCGGGCACAGCCAGACCACGCGACCGCGCACTGCAGCTGCTCGAACGTGTCGGACTGCAGCACCGGCTGAACTATCGCCCGGGGCGACTTTCCGGTGGAGAGCGGCAGCGGGTGGCCGTGTGTCGCGCTCTGATCAATCGGCCGGCCCTGCTGCTGGCCGATGAACCAACCGGAAATCTGGATCCGGCAACCGCTGCCACAATCGGGACACTGCTGCTGGAAGTCGCCGCAGAGCATCACTCGGCGCTGCTGTGTGTGACGCACAGTGACGCCCTCGCCGCAGGCTTTCCGAATTCACTCACTCTGCAGAATGGCGAGATCCGCTTTCTGGAACTGGCCGGCTCACGCCCGCAATCGTGAATGAAGGCAGCACACCGGCCTGCAGTCAGGATGGAATCCCCCGCTTCGCCAGCTGCCCCAGCAGACTTTCCTGATACCGCGCAAACGCTTCGTCATCTCGCACCGTCGAGCCACCGAAACAGAACGTGGAAATCGCCCTGCGAGGTCGATCTGTTTCGTTGGGACCGGTCCAGTGGATTGTCGCTGAATGATGCGCCACGGCATCGCCCGGAGAAAGCTCCGCCGGTACCGCATCGACCTGGGTCTCATCTAATCCCACCAGTCCCTGACTGAATCCCAGCACACCGCTCGGCGCATGCGGCAGGATCCCCTGGAGATGTGATCCGCGTGCGTACCACAGGCAGGCATTGGCACGATCTACGGGATCCAGGGCAATCCACAGCCCGCAGGCATTGTTCGGTTTGCGGCACCAGTAGAAACCATCCTGGTGCGCGGGCGTGGCCGATCGATCGAAGGGCAGCTTCGTGAACCACTCCAGCCCCTGAGGACGAAACGTGTCGTGCAGAAACGCTTCCAGAATCGGGACATGTTTGCCGTGATTCATGAACTCGTGAAACCAATGGTCGTGCTTGTCCAGCGACTGCATCTTGCGCAGGGTCTCCGGGCGCGAGTAGTCATCGAAAAATGCGGCGTCCTTTGGCAGGTTTGGGATCACGTCTCTGACATAGCGGTCAATCTGACGGTGAAACTCCTGCACTTCCTCGGCTGTGAACAGGTTGCGAATGATCACGAATCCATCCGCATCAAATTGTCGACGCAGATCTTCGAGCTGACCGGAATGACTGGGCAAAGGATGATCTCCCTGAATTGTATTGCCCCACGCTGACGAAAAAGCAGCAGGAGGTGCGCCGGCAGACCAGGGCCGGCAGGCCCTGCGTCACTGGTCCGGCAGGGCATCCGATCAGGCTGCAGCGTTGGACGCTGTGCTGCGAAAACGCGGATGCACGCCGCAATTGTTGTGCACGGGCGGCACGGCGTCAATCCTGCGGACGATGCCGCCTCGGGCGTTGCGGCGGCGATTTTCCTGTCCGTCGGCCTGACCCCGATGAGAAATGCTGATAGATTCCCTGTCATCTGCCTCGCGCCGAACGCTCCCCGACACGTCCGCAGGATTGTTGTCAGCGGCACCGGCCGGCCGATCAGACAATACCGTCATTGCGTCCGCAAATCCACCGCCAGAAACCTTCTGATCACAGGGCTCGAAAATGTCACGAAATGATTTTTCGGCCGAAGAATTTGCCGAGCGACGGTCACGGGTCCGTGAGGCCCTGGCAGCAGCCGGACTCGACTGGCTGGTCGTATTTCACCCTGTATCAATCCACTGGCTGACCGGATCCGATGCCAAGAGTTATCAGGAATTTCAGTGCCTGCTGATTTCTGCTGCGACAGGCCCGGTGTGTGTTCTGACGCGTGAGGGCGAGCGGAATGAATTTGCCGATGACGCGCTGGTGGATGTGCTGGCCACATGGGGCGGCCCGGAACCTGAAGACCCGATTCCGGCGTTCGAGCGTCTGGCCGCAGACCACGGCCTGCCGCATTGCCGTGTTGGCATTGAGGTCCCTGCCTACTATCTGCATCCGCATCACTATCTGCGGATCTGCCGCTTTCTGGGCTCGGCGCTGATCGCCGAACCCACCAGCCTGATTCATGACCTCAAGCTCGTGAAGTCGCCGAGGGAACTGGAGTATATCCGGGAAGCGAGTCGCATTGGAGATGCCGCGATGCAGGTCTTCGCGCGATCACTCCGCTCCGGTCGCAGCGAACTCGAAGTGGCCGGCGATGTCTATCAGTCACTCTTCCAGTCCGGGAGCTGGCTGGCGGCCAGTCCCATGAATCTGGTTTCCGGCGAGCGTTCGGGATTCAGCCATGGTGCCCCGACCGGGAGGAAAATCCGGTTGGGGGATTTCGGGAGTGTCGAATACGGCGCTACCTGGAAACGCTATACCTCGACGATCGGGCGACAATTCTGCATGGGACCACCCACCTCACGAATGCGGGAACTGTACAGCGTCGTCCGTGAGGCGTGTGACGCCTTCATTGCCGAAATCCGCGGCGGTGTGCCGGCCCTGGTGCCGCATGAGGC
>SYLK01000112.1 GCA_005809115.1 Planctomyces sp.
GGAAATTTCATCCGGCGTGACTGATCGTACATCCACTTCGCATCTTCCCAGGCGAAACCCAGATGCTTGTCATTGAAGACGGGAGCCGTGGCATCCGTCGCTTCAAACGTCTGCACGACCTCCTCAAAGAACCGCCGCCGCGGATACATGTGCTGTCCCTTGCTGTTCAGCGGATACGCACCATGCTCGCCGATGATCAGCACCCCGTCGACCTCCAGCCGATCCGTCCCCATCGTCAGGGCCTCTCGGATCGTGGGCGCCATCCGCACTCCATAGCCGGCCGCCATGCCGCGACTCAGATCATTGGGCGGAAACTGATCCACGTACATCGAGACAACCTGGGTTCTTGGCCAGTACGTTTCAGTGGTCGCCAGGTTGTGGCCCTGCAGAAATCGTCCCAGAATCACGTCTGCATGCGAATAACCGCGATACTCCGTCACAATCGCCGCGATGCGTGGCTTTCGGACCGGTTCGTCCTCCGCCATCAATGAAGCCATCGGCTGCCACGAAAGTGCCCCCGCAGCCAGTGATGCCCCCGCTGCCAGCGATGTCCCTGCGAGCTGCAGAAACGTCCGTCGATCAGGCGATCCGGGAGTCCGTCGGATGACGGCGTCACGGGGCGTTGCGGGAGGGCGAAGCTCCGGCTGGCCCGCGGCAACCGTGCAGGCTGCCCATTGTGGCGGCTCGGCAGGTGCATCGCTCTCCCGGCACTCAGACAGAGTCCTGGGGGAATTCCGATGTGGCATCCTGTGATTGTCTCCGAGATCTGAAGGTGTGTTGCGCATCAACGTGTGATTTTAGCTGTCACGGGGCGAAATGAAAACCCGGCGCGAAAAGGTGAAGGCCGCCAGACGGAGACATTCGGCACGTCTCAGGAGATCGCTTTCGCTTATCGTCGTCCCGCCTTCAGGCGGTCTGAACCAGCCGACGATGGGTGGAAAAACGAAACCACATGCGGCCAGGCACCGCCTGAAGCCGGGACTACGAACGCGTCGGACATCGCGAGAGGGTCGCAGCCGGCCATACCTTTCACCGCTGTACCCAAAGATCACTTCCTGCTGGCCGTCAGCCTTCACCTCGCCCGCTCGTCCCACGCGGCGGCCATGAGTTCGTGGATGGTCTCCCTTGAATCACCGAGCACAATTTTGTCCTGCCGGGGCAACCCGACACGGAATGCGCGCCTTGCTGCTGTCTGGCGGTGGTTCCGAGTATCGTACCCGAATACCCGTGAACCTTGCCCGCGAATCACCCATCCGCCGGGCGTCGGACGAGAAGATTGGTTGCAAATGGCCAGGAGGGAGAATATCGTGAGGCTGGCAAGCTCGCCGACGGTTCATCCGATTCTTCGAGGCGGTTGAAATCCCGCCTTGATGATGCGACCGAAACCCATTGAACGTCCCGCCCTATGCAGCCAC
Organism: Planctomyces sp.; assembly: GCA_005809115.1. Lineage (GTDB taxonomy): Bacteria > Planctomycetota > Planctomycetia > Planctomycetales > Planctomycetaceae > F1-80-MAGs062. The sequence continues at coordinate 1,416 of SYLK01000112.1, forward strand.
CGCGAAGTTGTGTCCGCTTTCTTTTGCTGGTCGCTGGTGCGGTTGCCTGTCTTGCCGCGGGGCTTGATGCCGGTGATCCGGATGACCTGACCAGCGGGCAGACGACGACTGCAACTTCCGGGGCCGGAGCGGCCGATCCGCGGCCTGGTCTGGCAGAGCTGCGCGCAACTGGTTCCCAGCGTTCGTGGTTCAGGAAGATGGCAGCGGGCGCCGGGAAACCAGGTGAACAGGCCGAGAGTTTTCAGCTTCCGCAGGCGAATCTGGCCGAGTTCGAAACGTCGATCAGGTTGATTCTGCAGCAGAACTGCGTCAAATGCCACGGCCCGGATACGACGGAAGGAAATCTTCGCATCGACACGCTGGATCCGAATCTCGTCGAGGGACGGGACGTTAACTGGTGGACGGAAGTCTTCGCGGTACTCACCAAGGGGGAGATGCCGCCGCTGGACCAGGGTACTATGGATGACGAGCAACGACGTCAGGTTGTCGACTGGCTGTCGAGCGAGCTGCAGACCGCATCCATTGTGCGTCGCAACGCGAACTCACGTTCTTCATTCCGGCGGCTGACTCGTTACGAGTACAATTATGCTCTGCAGGATCTGCTGGGCTTGCCCTGGGATTTTGCCCGGGATCTGCCTCCCGAATCCAGTTCCGTGGATGGGTTCGAAAACAGTTCCGAGCTGCTGCATCTTTCTCTTTCGCAGTTTGAAACGTACCATCGGATGGCGGGAAACGCGTTACGGCGGGCTACGGTCAGGGGCGAGCGTCCGATCACGCGCTATTGGGGCGTGGCCATGAAGGACGCTGCCGGGCGCGAATGGCCCAGGCAACACGAAGAACTCGAGAAGGTGAAACAGGAGTTTGCAGACGACCCCGAGAAGCTGCACGCGGAGCTGGAGCGACTGGAACAGAGTTTTCGGCAGCCGCACGGGACGACGTACTTCAGGGAACTCTCGAGCGGTCGGACGGCTCAGGCTCAGTGGTCCTACGCCGGTGCCCGGTATGCGTTCGCACCGGCCGACGTACGGCCCGAGTTCCCCGAGTCCTTTGAGTGCATCGCCATCCTGCCCGCGAACAGCCCTCAGAAGCTGACAGTGGAACTGGGGAACCAGCTGCCCGACGAAGGGACGATGCGTGTCACCGTGCGAGCATCGCGTACCCGCGCGGACGATGATGACCTGCCATGCATGCAGCTGCTGTTTGGATGGCAGGCCAGCAACGAAGGTCGTGCACTGCTGCGAGTCAGTGAAGAGGACACTCAGGTAACCGCTGGCCCCGATCAGCCGCAGCTGATTCAGTGGGATGTGCCGCTGGGAGAAATCTATCCCCGGAATTCGGTCAGAAAGACATCTCCGATGGGAGCGTTACCAAGCCCTTCGGAGTACATTCGACTTGCAAACAGCTCCGCTTCGCCGGCGGATATCCAGATTGATTTTGTTCAGGTCGCCGCGCCTGTCTGCGACCAATGGCCTCCGGAATCCCATCGAAGGATCTTCTTTCGAGGCGACGAAACCGAGGATGAACGCACTTACGCGGAAGAAATCCTGACCCCGTTTATGTCACGCGCCTGGCGTCGCCCGCCGACGGCGGAAGAGGTTGAGCAGAAGCTGGCGCTCTTTGCCACGATGAGGACCGAGTGCGACAGCTTTCAGGAGGCCGTTGTGGAGGTCCTGGCAACCGTGTTGTCATCGCCCCATTTCCTGTACGTTTCCAGCCGTGTCTCGGCAGAGCCATCTCGGGAACCAGGCGTGCGACCGGCGTTGTCGGCGCATGCTCTGGCAAGTCGGCTGGCTCTGTTTCTCTGGTGCAGTGTGCCCGATGATGAGCTGCTGAAACTGGCGGAAAGCGGCCAGCTGACCGACTCGCAGGTGCTCTCATCGCAGGTCGAACGGTTGTTGGCGGATTCTCGCAGCCGGCGATTCGCGAAACACTTTGTGCAGCAATGGCTCAACCTGCGGCTGCTCGAGTTTCTGAATCTCGAACAACACGGCGAGAACATGGATCCGCTGCTGAAGGAGGCGATGCAGCAGGAGCCTGTCGAGCTGTTCCGGGAAATGATGCACCAGAATGCCAGCGTGCTGGATTTTATTCACTCCGATTACGCGGTGGTGAACGAGCGATTGTCCAGACATTATGGGTTCGCTGGTGTCAGGGGCAGTCGGTTTCAGCGGGTACCGCTGGACAACAGCTTTCAGCGTGGCGGATTATTGACGCAGGCGGGCATGCTGACGATGAATTCCAGCTGGCCGGACTCTCACCCGCTGAAACGAGCTGTCTGGCTGCTGGTGAATCTGCTCGACGACCCGCCGCCACCGCCACCGCCGGCTGTTCCGCAGATCGATCTGGCGGACCAGGAAATCGCGAAGATGACGCTCAAGGAACGCATCGAAGATCATCGGAATCACGCGGCGTGCATGTCGTGCCACGTCAGGATTGATCCGTGGGGAATCGCATTCGAAAACTACGATGCCCGGGGCCGCTGGCGTGACGAAATTCAGGGGAAGCCCATCGACGCATCAGCCGAACTGTTCAGTCACCAGACACTCGACGGAATGGACGGGCTGAAGCGGTTCCTGCTGGAACATCGCCAGGACCAGTTCGTGCGAGCGGTCGTGCACAAGCTTGTCACCTACGCGCTGGGACGATCGTTGACCTTCGCCGACCGCGCGGATGTCGACGCGATCACCGCTGAAATTCGCCGAGATGGAGATGGCCTGCAGACCATCATTCAGGCGATTGTGAGAAGTGCGCTATTTCATTCCCCGTAGGATCGTCATCGAGGATCGTTTGATGAGCTGGAACATGCAGTCCCTGGACCGTCGCAGATTCCTGCGCGGAAGCGGAGTCGCACTGGCGCTTCCCTTGTTTGGATCGCTGCTGAAATCAGTCGCGCGAGCGGAAGAACCAGCGGCCCGTCCCAGGCGACTTGGCTGCCTGTATTTTCCGGATGGCGTACCCATGCCCCTGCCTGACGATCCGGCTTATCAGGACTGGGCCTGGTTTCCCCACGGACAGGGGAACCAGTTTGAGTTCACGCAATGCATGCAGCCGCTCGAGTCGTTGAAGAGCGAACTGACCGTGCTGTCCGGCTTTTCGCATCCTCGGTCGCGAAATGTCCACGGACACAACAATGCCGACCAGTTTCTGACCGCTGCGGCCACCGGAGACGGAGACACCGACTATCAGAATACGATTTCACTGGATCAGGAGTATGCCAGGCACGTCGGTGATCAGACGCGGTTCGGCTCTCTCGTGATGTCGACGGATGGTGGCACCGGAACCGCCCGAGGCACGCACACGATTTCGTTTGATCGCAACGGCCGCCCGATTCCTGCGGAGCACCGGCCGAGGCAGATTTTTGACATGTTGTTTGTCAGGAGCGATGGAAATTCGGCACGTCGTCTGGCCCTCCGCCGCAGCGCGCTTGATGACATGCTGGCCGACGCCCGTTCGTTGCGTCAGGACCTGTCCGTCGTGGACCGGCAGAAGCTGGACGAATACCTCGATTCGGTGCGACAGGCCGAAGTGAAAGTGGAAAAACTGAAACACTGGCTCCATGCGCCGCTGCCCAGGATTGACGGCGACCATCTCAATCTGGAGCTGGATACGGATGCACCACGCGAGTATCTGCAGACGATGTTTGAGCTGATCTATCTTGCCTTCAGGACCGACACGACTCGCGTGGCGACGTATCAGATTGGTCGTGAAAACGGCGTGGGGCGGAGCGATCATCTGGCTCGCGCGGTCGGCTTCAACCTGGCACATGCATTATCGCATGAAACAAAACATCCGGACGGGTGGAAGAATTTCGGGATCTACTGCCAGTTTCTCAATGAGGAATTCGGCCGCTTTGTGAACAAGCTGCGCGAAACGCCCGAACCGGCAGGAACAGGCAGCATGCTGGACAACACACTGTTGCTGTTTGGTTCGGCGTCGAGTGCCTTTCACCTGTCTCGCAATTATCCTTTGATTCTGGCAGGCGGCAGAAACATGGGATTCCGGCACGGGCAGTACGTGAACCGGGCTGGCATGAACTTCCAGGGCGGCCCCTGGCTCGGAGATCGTGAGCCGTGGCAGGACAAGCCCAGAGGCGAGGATGAGCCGTTGTCGAACTTGTTTGTCACCATGCTTCAACGACTCGGCGTGGCCACC
>SYLK01000113.1 GCA_005809115.1 Planctomyces sp.
ATGACAGCTCGCACAATAGTAATCACACCCCAGATCGTCGAGATTCAGATCCAGCATGGCGATCGCGTGAGGTCCGTCGACGCAGACAGGGATCCGCTGCTGCGAGGCCAGCCAACAGATCTCCTTCACCGGCAAGATGCAGGCGGTCGCGGATGTCACGTGACTGACGACCAGCAGCCGGGTCCGGGGCGTGATTTTTTCCGCTATCGCAGCCACCACGCGCCCACTGTCCACTGGCAGCGGCAGCTGAGCCGTGACGAGACGGGCACCGGTTGAATGACATCGGCTGCTCCAGATGTTCCTGACCGCGCCGTATTCGTGGTCTGTCATCAGGACCTCGTCCCCGGGTTTCAGCGTGACACTCGCCGCCACGAGATTCATCGCCAGCGTGGCATTGTCGACCAGCAGAATTCGCTCCGGCGATGTGTTCAGAAACTGCGCCAGCACACCCGCAGTGTCCTCAAGCAGCTCCTCCATCTCGCGGCAGAAAAACCGCATCGGCTGCTGTTCAAGCCGTTCGGTCCACAGATGCCTTGCCGCGCGGACAGGCTGCGGCGACGGTCCAAAGGAACCATGATTCAGGTAGATCGTGGACGGATCGAGACGCCACAGTTCCCGGAGTTCCGCAACCGCTTTCATTTCGCTGTGCATGTGTCGCTGTCTGATGATGATCGACGGGGGAGGACCGACGCGACTCTTCGCTGCCGCAGCGGGGAAAACACCGATTCAGCCTGATGCCGCGGCCCCCCGTCACTGTGCAGAAGCGTACCCAGCCCTGATCCCGACTGCCGGAAAACCACACCTGTTCACATCGCGCACGCTTCTCCTGACGCCGCGAGCAGCACAGGTTGCTTCCGGCAGCACAGGATGCTTCCGGCCGGATCGTTCGTCAGATCAGTCCGGGGATGGGATCCGCTTGATAAATGCCCCAGGGACGTCCGGTGGCGTCCTTCCAATGGGCATTGCGATCGATTCCCAGCGCGTGATAGATGGTGGCCGCAAGATTCTCCGGGGTCTGTTTGCTGTCCACGGGAAACCCGCCGTTCTTGTCGCTGGCACCGATCACTGTTCCGCCGCGGACACCTCCACCGGCGAAAAACACAGATTGAACGGCGCCCCAGTGGTCCCGTCCCGGGAGTTCGTAGAACTGAGGCAGGCGTGTGATTTCAGGGGTGCGTCCGAATTCTCCGGCCATCACGATCAGGGTGTCGTCCAGTAGTCCCCGGGCGTCCAGGTCGTCGATCAGTGCAGAAACGGACTGGTCCAGCGGCGGCAGCAGCAGGTTCTTCAGATGATCAAACGCGTTTCCATGGGTATCAAAGCCGCCGCGCCCCAGATTCACCTGAACCAGTCCGACGCCCACCTCGACCAGTCGTGCGGCAAGCAGCAGTGAGTAGCCGAATGTGTTTCGGCCATAGGCATCCAGAGTTTCCGGCGGGTTGCTTTCGACATCGAACGCGGTACGAATCTTCTCCGAAGTCAGCAACGACAGTGCCCCGGCGCGATACCGGTCGAGACTGGCGACGGCGGCATACTGATCCAGCTTCTGCTGCTGCACTTCGACCAGTCTGAGCAACTGCTCGCGCGCATCAAGCCGCAGGGGCGAAACGCCGTCGGCGAGGTGCAGGTTCGGGGACTGAAAGTAGTCCGGTGTGGCCTTGTGAGCAGGTCGGCGCTGGTGATCGAAGGAGTTTGGATGGGCACCGGACCATTGGCTGCCGGGCGAGGCTGTCAGCTGCCAGGGATCGTACTGTGCCCCCATCAGCCCCGCGTTGGTTCCCGGTGTCTCGATCGGATAGGGCAGGACCGCCGCTCCGGGAAGCAGGTTCCTTCCGGGGACCATCCTTCCGGCGACCGCAGCGATCCCGGGGAAGTCGGTTGCCTGCTGTTTTCGCTGGAAACCGGGAGGCAGCTCGCTGCGACCGTTCAGCATCAGGCACGTCGCCTGGATATGTTCGTCCCAGGAATGTGACAAGGACCGCACGAGACCCCATTTGTCGCTGCGCGCCGCCAGCTTCGGCAAGTGCTCACAGATCACCAGTCCCGGATGCTTTGTCGCAATCGGCTGGAATTCACCCCGGATGTTGTCTTTCGCAGCAGGCTTCATGTCGAAGCTTTCATGCTGCGCCAGGCCGCCCGTGAGAAAGATGAAAATCACGGATCGCTGGCGCCGCTGCGTCGAAGGCTGTTCTGGCGAGGCGGCTCGGACGGCGGATACGCCCCCGAGCGACAAACCGAAACTCCCCAGCGTACCGACCTGCAGAAGTTCGCGACGTGAATAAGCCGGATGTGCCGGCACGGAATTGCGGATCATCTGGCGAAATGCCTCCCGAGATGCGATCGGCCTGACTGCCCGCCGGACCACGCCCGGTCAGCGGACTCGTACCAAGCCGAGAGAATACCCACGTCACGGCACGAGAATCAAGCAGTCGCCGTCGAGGTCACGAGGAAGCGGGTGGGCCGGCCAGTGGGCGCGGATTGAGTTTGCGTCCGCCTCCAGGGCAGGTATCATGAGCCTGCCTGTCGGCAGGCACGGGACCAGGAGATATTTCGGGGGCACAACCTATGTGGGGCATACAAGTTATACCGGCCGCCCGCCGGATGCTGCTCTCCTGTCTGCTGCTGACGACGGCACCAGGCGCGAACGGGGATGAGCTGGCCACGCTTGAGGGACACACGAATGTCGTGACATCCGTGAAATACACACCGGATGGAAATTCGCTGCTGTCGGGCAGCTGGGATGGCACCGTCAGACTCTGGCAGAGTCGAACCGGGGTACACCTGCGGACCTGGTCACAGTCAACCGACTGGATCGATGCACTGGCCCTGACTCCGGATGGTGCCGCCTTTCTGGCCGCGAGTGATCGGACAGTCCATCGGTGGAACTGGGCCAGTGGTCAGCACGAACTGACTGACGACGTTCACCGCCAGTCCAGCAATTCCGCGGTTGCTCTTTCCGATGACGGGCGGCTTCTGGCCTGTGGTTGTCGTGACGCGAGTGTCACCGTCCGCGAAATCGGGGCTCTTCAGGTCAAATGGCGGTTCAAAACTGGTGACGCGTGGACGAAAAGCATCGCCTTTTCCGCCGATGGCCAGTTGCTGGCGGCCGGTGACTGGCTGGGACGCATTCGCATCTGGAATCTGCAGGACGGACGCGAACTCCATTCAATCGATGGTCATCCGGGCTCGGTTGTGGCGGCGCTTCACTTCCATCCGGACGGAACGAAACTGTCATCCGGCGGGTACGACACGGCTATTCATCTGTGGAATGTGTCAAGCGGGGACCGTCTGACGACCTTCTCCGGGCATCAGGGACTGGTGCTGTCGCTGGCGTTCAGCAGAGACGGAAGTCTGCTGGCTTCGGGTGAGCGGCATGGTCCGGTGAAATTGTGGTCCGTGGCGGGCGACAAACTGGTCACCACACTGAAGGGGCATCCCGATGGCCGACTTGGTTTCAGTGTCGTTGCTCTGGCTTTTTCTCCGGACGGGCGAGAACTGGCGTCAGCGGGCTACGACAAGAAGATCAAATTGTGGGAGGTACCTTCACTGTGATGACTGAATTCAGACACAAGTCGTGCAGCCGGGCGGTGGATCAGAACTGTCGGCGGAACTATGCGTTTTCCAGTGCCGCCAGGCGTTCATTGTCTGTGTTTCACCTCTGGTTCAGTCGCCGCGTTTCTCTGCTGGCCCTGACGCTGCTGGCCCTGACGCTGCTGCCCGGAGCTGCGGCGTACTGTTCCGCCGACGAGACCTGGATCGAGGATTCGTTTGAAGACTTCATCGACGGTCGGCTGGATGCCGCCGGACAGAATCTGTACGTCTCGTCCGATGGAGCGGTCAGGACGATTCATCGATTCGATCTCAATCAGGACGGATTCATCGACCTCGCATTCAACAGCACCCATGACACATTTACGACCATACCCGCGACGGTTGCTGTCGTATCGGGGGCGGACCAGGTCAGCACAGACACTCTGCCGGTGCAGGGCAGCCGCGATGTGGCGGCCGCCGATCTGAATCAGGATGGATTTACTGATCTGGTGTTCTGCCAGAACCGCAGCGGTGCCCAGCAGGGCCGAAATTCGCTGACGATTTTCTGGGGAACGGCCGGTGGCTGGTCAGTTCGGCGGAGCACCCGCGGCTTGCCGGTTCACGACGCCAGAAGAATCGCCGTTGCTGATCTCAACGCGGACACCTGGCCCGACCTCGTGATCCTGAACAAAGCTGCATGGCAGCTGGGGCAGCCGGATGGGGATATCGTCCGGGTTTATTGGGGGGGAGCCGATGGATTTCTGCTGCCTCGCGTCACCGACACCGGCGTGGCAGGTGCGGTCGATCTCGTTGCGGACGACTTCGACGGCGACGGAGCCAGGGATCTGGTCGTGTCGGCAGCAGGATCCGGTCTGCACGTCTTCTGGGCTGCGCCCTCGCACGAACCCGCCGCTGACCTGCATCCCGTCATTACGACCGTTCCCGGACCTGTCACGTGCATCACTTCGGCGGACGTGGATGCCGATACCCGTCCGGACCTGGTTCTGGGCACGGATGAAAACCGTCTGATGATTGTGATGAGTCGGACGGAGCGGTCGTGGGGTGCTCCGGAGTCTGTGACGGCCCCCGGTGCCGGGCAGATTTCCGCCGGTGATCTCGACCGGGACGGCTTTGTGGACATTGTGGTGACAAAGCTGAGCGCTGGGCGAGCGGGCGGCGGTGAGCCGGGAGCGACGATCGCCGCCAGTGCGCGGTTCCCCAGCGTCCTGTGGGGCAGCGCCGGAGGTTACAGCGGCGCTGCGACAACAGAACTGCCGGTGCTCCATGCCGCCGCGACCGCCATGGGCGATCTGAACGCCGACGGGATTCCGGATCTGGCTGTCGCGGTGTACCAGGGAGCGGACCTGTTTGCGACCGATTCGGTGATCCTGTTCGGCAGCGGCGAGCGGGAATTCACCAACAGTCGGCAGGAGATCCCGACTACGGGTGCCACGGCAGCAGTGATTGTACTGCCACAGCCGGATCTGCCGGCCCAGGCCGTTTTCTGCAGCAGTGTCGGTGGCAGTGTCCGTGAGGAAGTCCCGCTTCAGATTTACTGGGGAGAGGCTGAGGGTTTCAGCGCCGGAAACGTGCTGGAGATACCCTTCACCAGTGGATACGAATCATCTGCGGCTGACCTGAACGGCGACGGTGCGGTGGATCTGGTAGAACTCAATTCGGCCCATGGCGGGGCGGATCCGGCCGCAGATCCCACGATGGGCATCAATCTCTTCTGGGGTGGAAAACAGGGTTTTGGCGTCCACAACCGTACGATCCTGAGGGAAGAAAACGTCGGGACCAGCAACATCGCGGATCTGAATCGTGACGGATATCTCGACCTGGTCCCGGGGCAGTTTTCGCCCGCAAAGGGGGCCGGTGAGACACAGGTCATCGTCTATTTTGGCAGCAAAGCGGGATTCCGGCCGGAAAATCGTCAGGCAATCCCGTCAGCCGGCCGGTCACTGGGTTCGGTGGTGGCGGATTTCGACGGCGATCACTGGCTCGACATCGCTGTGACGTCTTTTCTTGAGGATCGGGTAAGAATTTTCCGGGGCGGTCCGGCGGGATTCGCGGCGGAGCGGCAGTTCAGCCTGAGGGTGCACAGCGCGATTGACATGGACACGGCGGACCTGAATCGTGACGGTCATCAGGATCTGATCGTCGGCAGCTACGCGGACGGAAAGACGCACGAACACGACCTGGGAACCACGATTTTCTGGGGCAGTGACACCGGTTTCAGCCATGCCGGCGCTCAGTGGCTGCCGGGTTTCACACCCATCGGCCACTGCGTCGCG
>SYLK01000114.1 GCA_005809115.1 Planctomyces sp.
ATGTTTCGTTTTATCCGTAAGATTGCTGCATGAAATCATCGGCCAGCTGATGAACTGATCCAGCGAATCCGAATTCGAGGCGCAGGATGCATGCGGCCGAAGTTTTCATGAGTTTGTTCAACTGATTTTTTGGCCGGTCCTTACTCGCCCGATCGTCGCGGTTCCATCGTTATTCCGTCAGGCATTGTCCCTGCCGCCGCTGGAACGATCTTTCTCTGAACTCTCGCAGGAGCTTACCATGGATTACCCCGCTTCGACCAGACTGACTCGCATGAGTGCCATGCTGCACGAACCTCACCTGGCGCGCCGCTGGAACTGCGGCCTGAACCTGTATCTCAAGGTTTTTCTGCGGAAGGTGGACCCTCCGAACGGCGCCGCCAGCGGGACGGCGGGTGACTGGAGCACGCGCAACGAGCGGGGACCGGCGCGCAATATCGTACGCTGGCGCCCGGGCGAATTTGAGGCGTGGGCAGCGCAGTATCAGCGCGAATGTCAGAGCTTCTGGGATACGAAGTTCTGGCTGTGCCCGCCGGCAACGTACGCGGGGATGGATTTCCAATATCAGGGAACCACGCTGCGACCGAACGCACGCTGCGGGCTGCACCTGAGCCTGGTGACCAGTGACACCCTGGCTGACCATACCATCGAAGTCGTGCGTCTGGCGGATACCGAACCCTACTATCGTTCGGATTCAGCGCACTATGACCATCGCGATCTCGCTCCAAACCCCACCAGCGGCGGGCTGACTCAGCGTGCTCATATTCACGAGGTGGGGCATCTGCTGACGCTGGGGCATTCGAATGAGAGTGATGCTGCCTGTGTCAACAACAACCCCGTGTGTTATGCCGGTCCGAATGTGATGGGCAGTGGCGAAGACATCGATACCACGAACGCGGTTCCCTGGCAGAACGCCATGGCGGCGCTCACGCGGACCAGCAGCAGTCAGTGGCGGGTGACGATGACGGAAATCCTTCCGGCGGTGCGCTGAAGAGTTCCGATTGAGACGATCGGGCTGGTTCTGTTACGCTACGGGGCAGTGGCCTGTGGAAAACTCGGTACCGAGACCGTGAGACTTCGGCCGCTGGCAGAGTGGTCGGCTGCGGTCTCCGGCCCTGTTTTGCTGCAGTCCGATCCGCGCGACGGGTCAGTCAAATCGATACTCGTGCATGAACAGTTTGCCAGACCTGAACGTTGGGCTCGTTGGCTGCGGCACCGTTGGTTCGGGGGTGGTGCAGATTCTGAGAGCGCACCGTGACCTGTTGTCCATTCGTGCCGGCTGCAACCTGAATCTGCGGCGGGTGGTGGTGCGTGATCTGCAGAAGACTCGCGAGATCTGCGCGGGTGACGTCGAATTCACGAACGATGTGTCATCGATTGTGAATGATGCGTCGATCGCAGTGGTGATTCTGGTGATGGGCGGGATCGAACCGGCGCACCAGTACATGAGGCAGTGTCTGGACGCTGGCAAGGACATCATCACAGCGAACAAGGCACTGCTTTACCAGCACGGCCCGGCTCTGTTTCAGCGGGCCGGGCACAGCGGCCGGACGATTTGTTTCGAGGCAGCCGTGGCGGGCGGAATTCCGATCATCTCGGCCGTTACACAGGCACTGACAGCCAATCGGATCGTGTCGATCGAAGCCATCCTGAACGGTACGAGCAACTTCATCCTGACCCGCATGCTGGATGGTCGTCAGCCCTACGAGGACGTGCTGCGTGAGGCTCAGGCTCTGGGATATGCCGAAGCGGATCCGTCCATGGACGTTGACGGAACAGATGCCGCACAGAAACTCTCGATTCTGACACAGCTGGCCTTTGGAACTCGTGTGACTCTGGAGAACATTGTGCAGCAGGGAATTCGGCAGCTGGAGCTGCTGGATCTGCAGGCAGCGGCCGAGCTGGGTTATCGCATCAAGCTGCTGGCGACATCGCGCCTGGCACGCGACCGGCTGGAAGTTTCGGTCCAGCCAACCCTGGTGCGGGCAGACCGGGCCGTGGCGCAGACCAGCGGGCCGGATAACATCGTGGCGATCGTGGGTGATTCTGTCGGGCTGATCCGGCTGTCCGGAGCCGGGGCCGGAAGAATGCCGACGGCCTCGGCCGTGATCGCCGATCTGGTGGACTATGCCACGGGTCGTGCGGCGATCACATTTCGGTCGGTGCTGCGGATGCAGGCACTTCCGGAGCTGCCACTGCAGCCGCGGGAGGATCTGAGCCGGCGCTATTACCTGCGTTTTACCGTTGCGGATCGCCCGCACGTCCTGGCGGACATCGCCGATATTCTGGGCCGCCATGAAATCAGCATCAGCAGCGTGCGGCAGGATGAAACGCCGGACGATGTGGATGAGCAGGAGGGTGTCGCGCGACTGGTGATCATGACGCATCGCACAACCGAAGGCCGTCTGCAGGCGGCCGACGCGGAAATTGCGCTGCTGCCTTCGATTCGCGGTGTCAGTATCCGGCTGCCGGTGGCCGACTGAAAGGCATGTATGGCAGGCGACATGAGATCGGCGAAGGATGATTCTTCCCCCCCGGCAGCCGACATCTGGACCGTCCAGCGGATCCTGTTGTGGACGACCAGCTATCTGAAGCAGAAGGGCGTCGAGTCGCCCCGGCTGGAAGCAGAGCTGCTGCTGGCACACGCGCGGGACTGCCCCAGAATTCGGCTGTACACCGATTTCCAGGATCCGCTGAGTGAGCAGCAGCGGGCTCGCATGCGGGAATTGGTTCAGCGGCGAGCCCGCCGGGAGCCGCTGGCGTACATCGTGGGGACAAAGGAATTTTATGGTCGCAGTTTCGAAGTCGGACCGGGAGTGCTGATTCCGAGACCAGAGACCGAAACGCTGATTGACGTGTGTCTGGAGCACCTGCCGCTCCAGACGCCGACTCGCATCCTGGAAGTGGGTTTCGGAAGCGGATGCATCGCGGTGACACTCGCGAAGCAGCGGGAACTGTGTCACGTGACCGCCACCGACTGCTCCGCTGCCGCCATGCAGATTGCCACGCGCAACGTGATTCGCCATGACGTCGTGAACCGGGTCGAACTGCTGCTGGGCGACTGCCTGGAACCAGTGCTGCGCCGCACGCCGCTGGGCTTTGA
>SYLK01000115.1 GCA_005809115.1 Planctomyces sp.
GATCTTCAAATGGCAGAGCCCTGAGAAACTCCACGAGGTCATCGATCTCAACCGCCGTAAGGTCACTCGTCCGTCCGTGCCGGTCCTGTGGATTGGCCGTGGTCAGAACATCCCGCAGGGTCGTCGCCAGACCATGATGCAGGTACGGCGCTGATCGATAAATTCCGAGGAGTGTCGGTGTGTCGTACGCCGGCTCCATCTTCTCCGAAGGATCGCTGTGTCCGGTTCCCACATCATGTCGTACGAGTTCGGCGACAGCGCGTGGCTGAGAATCGGAATAGAACGGACCGGAATGACAGGATGCACACCGCGTTCGCTCGGAATGAAACAGCTTCTGCCCGCGCCGCGCCGCCTCGCTGAGACCATTTTTCGCGTGCGGACTGAGAGTGAATTTGTGGGAATTGGTGTAAGCTGCCAGAGCATCCAGCATTTCGCTGCGACCGCTGACAGGTTCACCCAGAGCATCCGGCAGCGGGCCGCGGAGCAGACTCTGTCCCTGCATCAGCAGGCCCCGCACGGTGTGTTCAAAGTCCTGAACTTCGTCGCGGTCGGCTGACCAGTGGACGGGATGCGTCCATGCCAGGCCGAACAGTGGCTGCGTGGATCGCAGTCCTTCCGGCTGCTGCCAGGTCCGACCGTCGGCATCGCCATCCGGGTGACAACTGGAGCAGGAAATCCAGTTGCGCGATGACATCGGCTGCAGGGCCGTGTAGAACAGTTTTTTTCCCAACAGAACGTCATCCGGCAGGGGATTCTTCGTGACCTGACACCGGGCCAGGACCTTTCCGTCGGGAATACTCAGTGAGACCAGTTCGAAATCCAGTGAGTTGTAGACCAGGACTGAGGATCCATCGGGTGCGGCCCGTACCGCTCTGGGGTTACTTCCCAGCCGGATCGTGCTCTCGTAGTCGAGTTCCCGGTAGTTATCATCAAGTACGCGGCAGACAAACATGTCGTTGGTGCCGCCGAACACCACAAACACGCGCCGTCCGTCCGGAGAGACCTCAGCTTCGCAGGGATTGGCCGTGACCTGGACACCTCGAAACGAGTCCATCGGCACGCGGACTCTCTGTCCGGTTTTTTCGCCGCTGAGCGTGGCGACAGCTACATACGGAAAAATTGAACCGTTGCCGTGCGCCGCCGAGATGCGGGAACGAATATGGGGGAAGTAAGCTTTCCGGCCATCCGGCGAAACGGCAACCTGCCGACAGAGATTATCCGTGGACGCGCCGTCGAATGTCCGCTTCAGGGCACCGTCAGTGGTGGAGATTTCCAGGAGCCTGGCCGTGAGGTATTCCGTGACCAGCAGTGACTGCTGATCGGGAGTCAGTGCAATTCCGCGGGGCATCGCTCCGACAGACCATGCCGCGTCGACCCGCCAGTTCGACACATCGATCCGGATGACCTGCCCGGGGTATTCCAGCGTGACAAAAAGCCATCGCCCATCGTCGCTGGCGACGATGCCGTACGGCTCGTCCGCCACGTCGATCCGCTGAACGACGGTTGCGGCAGCGACGTCGATCACGTCCACGCGGTCTTCGCCATAGACACAGCAGGCCAGCCAGCGGCTGCCCGGGATCCATGCGATCCCTTCCGGGTGAACTCCGACAGGGACTTCCGACTGCTGCTGCAGCGAGTCGGCCCGCAGAATGGTCACTGTGCCGCTGTCACGATTGGAGCAGGCAACCAGGGATCCGTCGTCATTGAACTGCAGGAGGCTGCTGGATCGCGCTGGTCGCGGCACATCGGCGCGCGGCACATCGGCCCGTGTCACCTCCGTCAGGATCAGCAGCAGGGTCACCAGCACGCAGCGACAGCCTGCCGGGGCCCGCGTCCGGGTGAATGTCGCACGATGCAGACCGGTCGAGCACCGTACCGACGCGCCCGGCCAGCTGTCGTACGCTGCCTGACGACCATGCCAGCCGACGGCCCCGGATCGGTTTTCGGACACTGGTTCGGGCGCGAAGTCGCAAAGGACGGGAGACTGAGATCCTGGATCCGGCACAGTCGGGCTGATTCGCGAATTTTGCATGATTTCACTCAGTCGGGTCAGTCGGGCAGATTTCCCGGTAAAGTCGGGTATCCGGGCGCACCAATCAGGATAGCAAATCCTTCAGGAATTCCGAAGCGGGGTTCACTCCGGCAGAAATAGCCATAAGATCTGACGTGGGAACAGGACGGAGCTGAGCACCAGACGGGATTCGCCGGATCGGGCCTGCCGCAATCTGCAAATGACTGCAAAAATGAGCGCTGCTGCGGGGCGATGACGAATCTTCCGAACGATTCCCAACAGGATGCCGGGACGATGATGCGGGACGAACGACCCATGCGATTTCTGATTTTCGAAGACCAGTCCACGGAGAACCTGTCACAGCTGGCGATGCTGCGCCCGGTGTTCGAACTGATCTGCGGCCGGGAATCGCTCCGTCGCCGCGTGCAGCGGTGGTATCCCATGGCCGAGGGGGGAGTCTGGATTCGGCCCTGGCTGACCCCCGTCTATCAGGAGGAGCATCCCCTGCTGCGTGTGAATGATGCTGCCTGGCTGGGTTCATCCGCCACGCTGCTGGTGAATGGACGCTGGCTGCCGGCAGAGCGTCTGCAGAGTCATGAGGTCACTCCGGACAACGCCGGATTGATCGACGGTCACCTGGCATGGGTGCTGGTGGAACGGGCGGAACTGCAGTTGCTCGACGAGGACAATTTCTGTGCGGCGGTGCTGCGTGTGGCAGCGTCGCGTCGCACGATCGAAGCCTCGGGCAGCATGATTCGCTATCCGTGGGATCTGGTCAATCAGAATCGGCAGCAGCTGGTGCGTGACTTTGCCGATGAAGGGGTTTCGCAGAGTCCGCAGCATCCGTCCGTGGTGGTGCTGGGCTGTCCGCAGGACGTCTATGTTTCAGCCGAAGCCGAAATCGATCCCTTCGTGGTCCTGGATGCACGCACCGGTCCGATTTCGATCGACCGGGACGTTCACATTCAGTCATTTACGAGGATCGAAGGTCCGTGCCATATTTCGCGGGGCACGAAGATTTTCCGGGCACTGATCCGGGGTGGCACGACAATCGGGGAACACTGTCGTGTCGGCGGTGAGATTGAGAATTCCGTCCTGCACGCCTTCATCAACAAATATCACGAAGGGTTTCTGGGTCACAGCTATGTGTGCCCCTGGGTCAATCTGGGAGCAATGACAACAACCTCGGACCTCAGAAACGATTACACTGCAGTCCGTGTACCGCTGCAGGGCGCGCCGATCGACTCGGAGACGCTCAAGGTAGGTTCCTTTATCGGAGATTTCACGAAGACGGCGATCGACAGCATGTTCAACGCGGGATCGTCGATCGGAGTGATGGCCATGGTGCTGCCCGGGGGCCGGCTGCTGCCGCGGCATATCCCGTCGTTCGCCAGCGTCAGTTTCGGTGACCTGTCGGCGGACTGGTCTCTGGAGCAGAGTCTGAGCGTGGCAGCAGCGACCGTCGCCCGCCGTGACCGGCGTCTCTCGCCCGCAACCGTCAGCCTGCTGCGGACGCTGTATGAACAGACTGAACCCGAACGGCAGCTGGCACTGGAACGCGCACTGCGTCAGCGCCTGCAGACCGGTCGCTGAGGAAGCGCGCAGGTCCTTAGGACTGGCCAAAAAA
>SYLK01000116.1 GCA_005809115.1 Planctomyces sp.
ACCGAAACAGCGGAAGGTAGCTGACGCGGGCGGCGGCGTGGGCGGCGGCGAGCGAGCAGGCCAGAATCGCATTTGCCCCGAGGCGAACCTTGTTGCTGGTCCCGTCGAGTTCCAGCATCGTGTGATCGATGACGGCCTGGTCGGTCACGTCGAGGTCGATCAGCGCGTCGGCGATTTCCTCGTTGACATTGCGCACGGCATTCTGCACACCTTTGCCCAGATATCGCGACAGATTTTCCGTATCCCGCAGTTCGCAGGCTTCATGAGTTCCGGTGCTGGCACCACTGGGCACAGCGGCGCGGCCGATAGTGCCGTCTTCCAGCTGAATATCGACTTCGACCGTGGGATTGCCACGACTGTCCAGAATTTCGCGCGCATGCACGGCAGAGATGGCAACACTCATCGATTCGACTCTCCCGGAAAATGACGTTCTGTAATGAATGACTCAATGGGCCAGATAGTACTGATTTGCGGCAGCGACGGCGGCCCCGGGTGCAAGATGGACCCTCTGGTGCCGCAGACACTGTTCCAGTGCCGCCAGAAACAACAGGACATGGGACATCCTGGCGGTTTCGCCCATCAGGCCGATCCGCCAGGTCTTCCCTTTCATGGGCCCCAGCCCGCCGCCGATCTCAATCCCGAACTGATTCAGAAGCTGGGTTCTCACCGCTGCATCATCAGCGCCGTCGGGAATGAGGACCGAGTTGAGCATCGGCAGGCAGTTGTCAGCCGCCACCGAATATCGGATCCCCATGGCTTCCAGTCCGGCGCGCAGCGCAGCGTGGTGAAGCGCGTGACGCGCAAAGCGTGCGGGAAGGCCCTCCTCAACCACCAGCCGCAGCGCCTGATGCAGCGCATAGTTCATATTGATGGGTGCCGTATGGTGGTAGGCGCGATTCTGGCCCCAGTAGTTGCGCAGGAGACCGATATCAAGGTACCAGCTGGCAACTTTCGTTCTGCGGCGGTCCATGGCCTCGAGTGCACGGGGACCAAATGTGACGGGTGCGAGTCCCGGCGGACAGCTGAGACACTTCTGCGAGCCACTGTAGGCCGCGTCAATGCCCAGCCGGTCGATCTCCACCGGAATTCCGGCCAGTGACGTGACGCAGTCCACCAGCAGCAGAGCACCGGCCTCGTGCACGATCCCGGCGATTTCCTCCAGCGGCTGCCGGGCTCCGGTGGAGGTCTCAGCATGAACGATGCCGACAACTTTGGGACTGACCCGCTTTACGGCATCAGCCACCTCCTGAGGCGAAAAGACCTCGCCAAATGGCCGTTCCAGAGTCGTCACGATGGCCCCGGCGCGGCCGGCGACATCCGCCATGCGACCCCCGAACACACCGTTCACGCCAACGATCATGCGGTCTCCGGGCTCGACCAGATTCACGACACAGGCTTCCATCCCTGCACTGCCCGTGCCGCTGACCGCCATCGTCATCGGATTCGTGGTCTGAAACACATGGCGCAGCATCGACTGCACTTCGTCCATCACCCTCAGGAAATAGGGATCCAGATGACCTACCGTGGGCGCCGCCATGGCCGCCAGCACACTGGGATGAATTCCACTGGGACCAGGTCCCATGAGGATTCGTGAGGGAGGACACAAAGGCGCGACAGGAATCCCGCTCATGGCGTGCATTCAAAAAATACGATGGAAATAACGCGGACACGCGGCTGTTCTCCCGGCTGCCGGACACCAGCAGAGCGGCTGCGGAGCATCAGCGGGACGAATTGTAATCGCGTGGGCTGCAGAATTGAACCGCAGCGTGGCTGAACTGCAGTTGCTGCGTTTCGCGCTGACCGCCCGAACTGGTCAGCGCGTCTCCACGTCGCGCTGACGCACAAGTCGACTGATGCTGCGGAATGTGTCGGTGCCGGCCTGTTCGCACCATTCGAATGCCACAGCCTCACAGGTTGTTACCGCGCAACCGGAGTCCCGCAGCCGCTGGAGGGCCGTGTGACAGTCCATCTGCCGACGGGAACCCATGGCATCTGCCACCACGCAGACGCGATACCCGGCCGCCAGCAGATCAAGTGCCGTCTGCTGCACGCAGACATGAGCCTCAATGCCGCAGACAACGAACTGGTCCCGGTCACGGAGGTTCTCCGGAGGGCTGTGCCGCAGCAGATTCTGCAGGTCGTGCGCAGCGCTGAATCGAATTTTCTCAAATCCGGCCTGGAAGGCAGCGTGACCATGCACCGGATCCACGGTTCGACCGAGTCCCTGAGGATATTGTTCCGACAGAATCGCGGGAACGTGCAGG
Source organism: Planctomyces sp. (assembly GCA_005809115.1). GTDB lineage: Bacteria > Planctomycetota > Planctomycetia > Planctomycetales > Planctomycetaceae > F1-80-MAGs062. Next base: position 2,265 of record SYLK01000116.1, read on the forward strand.
ATCTCGGCCACGTCCAGCAGAAATCGGATCGAATCCCGCACGGAGGCACCGTCCCGGATCACCGGCAGCAGTTTTTCCTGGACATCGATCACCAGCAGGCAGGATCGTTCCGGGGAGAGCAGATCGGCACTGCGGAAATGCGGCTCTGATTCAGCGGAGGTCATAAGGAATCAATCCTGGGATGGCTTCAGACGGCGGCGTTGAGTCGAGTGAGTTTTCCGGTTAGAGTCCATCAGCGCGGCGGCGACTGACTGATTCTACTGGACGATTTGCGCGGATTCCGACAAATCGTACCCGCCCCGGTGAGGAAGCCCGGGAATCCCCGCCGATGTTGTTCCGTCTGACTCATCAGGGCACACTGCGTGCAGTTGAAATGCATGAAAATCACAGAAGTTATCTGTCAGATCATCCGCGTCCAGTCGGTCGAACAAAAAACTGCCAGCAGTCAGGATTCGGTGATTGTCCGAATTCGGACGGACAACGGCCTGGAGGGTGTGGGCGAGGCGGATTCTTCGCCGGAAGTGGTCAAGGCCATCGTTGATGCGCCGTACAGCCACAACATTGCCTGCGGGCTGAGGTTATTGCTGGTGGGTGAGAACCCGCTCGAGACGGTACGGCTGTGGCAGAAGATGTATCGCCGGACAATGTACTTTGGAAGGACCGGCGCCGGAATCACCGCGATGGCGGCGGTTGACATGGCCCTGTGGGATCTGAAGGGCAAGTTTCTCGGTCAGCCGATTCATTGCCTGCTGGGCGGGAAGCAGCATGCCACGATCAAGGCCTACGCGTCGATCCTGTTCGGCCGGGATGGTCGCGAAACGAAGGAGATCGGGCAGCGGTGGACTGCGGCAGGATACCAGGCGGTCAAATTCGGCTGGGAACCGATGGGCGAGAGTGAGGCGGTGGATCTGGATCTGGTCCGCGGAGCGCGGGAAGGTCTGGGAGATGCGACGCTGCTGATCGATGCCGGCTGCGTCTGGGACGCACGCACGGCGCTGCAGCGTGCGGAGAAATTCCGGAACTTTGACATCGGCTGGCTGGAGGAACCTCTGCGGGAGGACGATGTGGACGGCTACGTCTGGCTGCGGGGGCGGTCTCCTGTACCGATCGCGTCGGGCGAGGGCGAGTGCGGGCGCGAGTCGTTTCGCCAGTTTATTGACCGCCAGGCGCTGGATATTTACCAGGTGGACCTGGCCCGGAACGGGTTCACCGAAGCCGCCTATATCCGCAGCCGCGTCGAAGAGATCGGCGCGAGACTGTGCAATCACTGCTACACCAGCCCCCTGACGGTAGCCGCCAGCCTGCACTGGCTGTGTACCTGTCGGGACGCGTTCCTGTTTGAAGACTGCGTCGACGATTCTCCGCTGCGGCACGAACTGACCATCGAAAAAGTTCAGGCCGTGAATGGCCGAATCACGGTCCCCGATGGCCCGGGCCTGGGAGTGACGATCAATGAGGATTTCGTCAGGGCCAACCTGATCTCCGAGTCCCGCTGAAGCCGCACGTCGCTGAAGCCGAGCGCCGAGCGCGGCGGAAGCCGCGGGCCGCTGATGGATCATCGGGCAGGCGACAGTCGAAGCAGCAGCACGCTGGAAATGATCACACAGCCGGCGAAGATCACGAACGCGGAACTGAAGTGTTCGCAGCGACGGCAGATGTCGATCAGTGCCGCGACGACAATGCCACCGGTGCCCCAGCTGACTCCCATGGTAATCGAGCTGCCGATGCGGCGGCTCGCCGGAAGCAGGTCCTGGCCGAGTGTGATGAACACCGGCAGTGCAATCCCCAGAGCCAGTCCGGATCCGAACATGGCCGACTTGAGCAGCCACCCGGTGAGCCATGGCACGGCTGCCAGCAGCGGAACAGACAGCAGCGGAACGATTGCCACGACAAATCGCTCCATGTGCCGCCGGACTGTCATCGCACAGGCCAGTCCGCCCAGACCAATGCCCAGCATGAATGCCGACTGCACCGAACCGGTCTCTGCCCTGGCCACGCTGGCAGCATCCAGCCAGTAGGCGACAGCCGTGGGTGCTCCGAAGGCCGCGATCACGCGCAACGTTCCAATCAGCAGCAGCAGCAAGACAATCCGCCGGTTTTCGTGCAGAACGGCCCAGGGACTTTCGATTGTCTCACTTCGACCTGACAGACCGCTCTGCGGAGTGCGCGGCATCATCAGCCACAGCAGGAGGATTGCCGGGATCCCGGCAACAATCCCCCGCGACAATCCGCCGAGTCCGAATTCATCGACGACGTAACCCGAGAGCGCCGGAGCAACGGCCTGCCCCAGAAATCCGCCGGTGGCGAAAATCGACATGGCTCGGCTGCGGTTTGCCGGCCAGCAGTTTCCCGCCTGCGTGGCTGCCTCCGGATGAAATGAAGCAATCCCCAGACCTCCGGCGACCAGCATGGTGATCAGTACGGGTGCAGCAGAACTCTGCCCCAGACTCCCCAGGCAGACCGCCGCGACGCCAGGTCCGAGCCAGATGAGCTGCCGACCGGCGGCATGAGCCCCCATCAGTCCGAAGGCCAGCTGGCTGAACGATGTCGCCAGAGTCCAGATCATGATCAGCCAGAACGTCGAGC
>SYLK01000117.1 GCA_005809115.1 Planctomyces sp.
CATCAGGATACCTGGGATCTGAAACCGGATGCCCCGGCGGAAATCCGCGGTGAATTCCGGCCGATCGACACATCTGTCCCGGGCATCCGCATATGCGAACACTTTCCGCTGCTGGCTCGCCGCACTCAGCACCTCGCCCTGATTCGCTCAATGACCCACGGCGATGTGAACCACCTGACGGCCACCCACTACCTGCTTACTGGAAAACCTCCCCTGCCGGGCGATCTGCGCAACGACTGGCCGTCGATGGGATCCGTCATCTCGCGACTGGGTCTCGGTCGGCACCCGCTGCCCGCTTTTGTCTCAATGCGCCCGAAGCTGGAAAACGATGTCCCGCGATTCGTCGAAGAGAGTCATGGCCAGTTCGCCGGCTGGCTGGGTCCCACGTGGGATCCTCTGACGATCGATGCTGATCCGTCACGACCGGATTTTCGCGTGGGTGAAATCGAGCCCACGGCCGACGTCCCGGACCATCGGATGAGCCACAGACACCAGCTCCTGGCAGATCTGGAGCAGACGCTGGCCCACGTGCAGCAGACCGATTCGGTCCGGTCCATGCAGCGCCACTACAGTCGTGCGTTCGACCTGCTCGCATCCGCCTCCGGACGATCAGCGTTCGATCTGTCGCAGGAACCCGATCCGATTCGCGACCAGTATGGCCGGAATCCCCATGGCCAGTCCGTTCTGCAGGCACGCCGTCTGATCGAACGCGGAGTTCCCCTGGTCACCGTGTTCTGGCCGAACGACGGCATCAAGAACGTCAGTGTGTACTGGGACACGCACAGTCGCAATTTTATTGACCACAGGGACCGTCTGATGCCGGTGGCGGACCAGGCATTCTCGGCGCTGCTGGACGATCTGCAGGACCGGCGACTGCTGGATGAGACGCTGTTGATCTGGACAGGTGAATTCGGACGGACACCGCGGATCGGTCAGGTCAACAGCGACGCGGGTGCCGGCCGGGACGGGCGAGACCACTGGCCGAACTGCTTTACGACGGTTCTGGCCGGCGGGGGAATCCGCGGTGGTCAGGTTTACGGGGCGAGCGATCGTGACGCGGCGTGGCCGGCAGCAAATCCGGTTCACCCGGTCGACCTCGCAGCCACCGTGTACGAACTGATGGGAGTACCCGCCAGCCTGGAACTGACGGACAGCACCGGACGACCGCACGTCATTTGTCCCGGAACCCCGATCCGCGACCTGCTGAGCTGACGGTGGGCAGTGGGCAGTGGTGTCAGGTCTGGTGAAACGGGTACAGACGGCGATTCAGGCGTTTGTAGGGCAGGTTTCCCAGGTCATGAACACTGGGCTCGGACACCACATGGACGGCTCCGGCCCAGGATTCAAACCCGGCGCGAAAGTGCGCCGATAGTGAACGTGCTGGTCTCGTGACTGATCCGGATCCGGGGGACTGCCGCCGGCACAACCAGCGACAGCCCCACAGTCTCTCGGAACGGATCCCGGAAGTGAAGCGTGGACTCAGCAGCCCCCGCTTCGGCCGGCAGGAACACCTGGAAAATCAGTTGCGATCGCCTGGTTTCGACGAAGCAGTCAGCAACGACAGTGGATCAGACTGCCAGTCAGCAAATATGGCATCCAGACGATCCGTCTGCCCGGCTTCACTCAGGGTTGACACCGTCGAAGCCTGCTCTGTCAGACGGGCATTCTGCCGCCGGGCTGACCGGACCGTGCTGTCCCTGCGAACAGCAGGCAGTCGGACTTCGCTGCCTCGCTGCTCGGTCACTGCGGTTCTCAGCATCTCGCCAGGCCGCTGCGTTCCCGAAGACGATGCCGTTCGCCGTCCGACGAACGGCGAAATCAGATCCGCTACCCGATTTCGGATTCTCGCGGTGAAGCTCACGCCACGAGAATCCTCGCGATCCCGCCCGGTCGGACGGAGAGCATCTCCGGTCGGAGGCGGGTCCGCAATGCCCTGCGGATTGGTGTTGCCGGCGGACAGGGCGAAGGAAAGCTCTGCACTCTGAGAACCCGAGACTCGCGTGACCGCATCGGAATACTGGTACACGGAATCCCTGTAGTTGTCGACGATCCAGATGTGTGCGACATCCCCGGGATTGATCGTGATGCCCGTTGGCGATGAGTTCGCCGCACTGATCGTCCAGCTTCCAAGGCAAGTCCCGCTGAGACTGTACTTGAAGACCTTGTCGCTGGTTGAACCATCGTTGACGACCCAGAAACTCGTACCGTCCGTCACGATGCCCTTCGGGTTGCTGTTGCCGCTGTTCAGAGCGAAGCTGCTCGTCGCGCTCTGGCTGCCGGACAGCCTGCTGGCAGCGCCGGCATACTTGTAGACCTTGTCGCTGGCAGCATCCACAATCCAGACGTCAGTGCCGTTCGTAGTAATATCTTCAACGACCGCAGTTGATGGGAGTCCCGAAGCGCACCACGACCCCAGCAGCCCGCCATTGGTGTTATAGACGTAGACATTCTTGTTCGCGTCAACAACCCACACTTTGTCGCCAGTGACCGTCGTTGCTGCGCCTCGTGGCTCCGAATTGCCATTGTTCAGCCCGTAAGACTCAACCAGGGCCCCGTCAAACCTGTACTCATA
>SYLK01000118.1 GCA_005809115.1 Planctomyces sp.
GAAACTGGGGTGTAAAGTCAACGAGTTTGGGCTTCGGAGGGCGTTTTTTGCCGTTTGTCGCAGACGAGAAAACGCCGCAATCGCAATGAAAAAGGCCACTTAGAACTTTCGCTCTAAGTGGCCTTCAATGGAGGCGGCGGGAATCGAACCCGCGTCCTGTTGCCCCTTAACCACAGCTTCTACGTGTGTGTTTCGTTGATTGATCTCGCGACGATGAGGTTCTCCGAACAAGACCTTCCGCCGCCAGTTCGCAACTTTTCTCGCATCAGCCGTAGTGAACAGTGGGCTGGTGCCAGCCTGAATTTGTAACCAGCGGTCGGCTCCTCAGACAGGGATCCTTAGGCCGGGACAACTTATTTCTAAGCTGCCAGAGAGAACTGCGGTTTTGCAGTTATTGTTTGATCAGCTTTTTACGAGGCCAACTGATCAACCTCGACACGCCACCATGGTCGACGGAAACCCAGTCAAATCCGATCGCCCCCCTGTGGTTCTGTGCGGTATTCTACCATGGTGCGGCGGGACGTACAGTGAGTTTTCTGTGGATTCGTGTTTTCTGGCCGAGGTCACGGGGCGGGGTCAGGGAGGTCAGGGGAAGGTGATTCTTCAGGATCGGCCAAGGCAGCCTTTCACGATCCCCTTCCAGGCGCTGGTGTCAAACGGCCAGTAGCAGATGGACTGGGCATACCAGCGGATGGCCCGGCGCGGCGACCGGGATGCCAGGAACCAGGCGGAACATCTCTGGACGCTGGCGAGCGCACGGCGACGGACGATCCATGGCAGAGCGAGTCCGCGTTCCGTCTGCAGCGCGCGGCGGACGACCTGTTCGCGGAATCCTCGCATCCGGTCATGGTTTTTGGACAGGGAATCGGCCCGCCAGCGGTACCGTGTCAGGGCCTCGCTCACGGCGGCGAATCGGCAGCCGGAAGCAGCCAGCCGCAGCCACAGATCCCAGTCTTCGACCATCAGCTGCGCTTCATTGAAGCCTCCCGCACGGTCGAATGCCGAGCGCCGCACCATCACGGATGAAACAACCAGGAAGTTGTCCATCAGCAGGGACTGAAACACATCGCCGTGGGGCATTTTCCCGGGGGCATACCGCAGCTCGTCCACGCGTTCGATACTGCCGAAGTTGCGGGCGTTGGTGTAGACGAGGTCCGCTCCTGTGGCGTCCGCCGCGGCGAGCTGGCGTTCGAGCTTCTCGGGCAGCCACTCGTCGTCATGGTCCAGGAATGCGATCCATTCTCCGTGGGAGACACGGACGGCGTTATTCCTTGTTCTCGGCAGTCCCTGGTTGGATTGATGGACTACGCGAAGCCGGTCGCCGTACTGTCGGGCGCAAGAATCCAGGATTTCGGGTGTATTGTCGTGTGAGCCATCGTTGACGGCCAGAACTTCGACATCACAATTCTGCTGCTGCAGCGCGCTGCTGATGGCCGCCTGAACATCTGCTGCCCCGTTGTAGACGGGAATAATGACCGACACACGGGGACGATTCATGGCGGAACCTGTTTCAGAGAGTGCGTCGTTCCTGAGGCGTGGGAAACCTGCCCCCGCAGCAGCGGGAGCGAGGGAACGCAGGATTGAATGCTGGCCGGTGGTTTCCTCCATTATGACGTCCCGCCTGGCGGCCTGGGCGGCTCGAATACCTGATTCTCACCAGGCCGGGCGCGAGTCAGTCTGACTGTGCCGACCTGAACGAAACGTGGCATTTCTGCCACATAACAGACCATAGAACAGCTGGATACGATGTCGCGTGCGCGGGAAATCCTGAGGACAAGATTCCGAATCGCCGAGTTTCGTGGCCCGCAGGAGCAGATCATTCAGTGTCTGCTGGAGGGCCGGCACGCGCTGGTGATCATGCCGACGGGCGGAGGGAAATCGCTGTGTTACCAGCTGCCGGCGGTCATGCTGATCGATGCCCCGGCTCGCCCCGGGCGAAAGCCGCTGACCGTCGTGCTGTCACCTCTGATTGCCCTGATGAAGGATCAGGTTGATGCTCTGCAGCGACGGGGGATCAGCGGAACGTTTGTCAATTCGTCACTGAATCGCCGGGAGCGAACGGCGCGATACACGGAAATCGAGGAAGGTCGACACGGTCTGCTGTACGTGACACCAGAGAGGTTTCGTCAGTCGGATTTCGTGCAGGTTCTGGCCAGTCGAGACGTCTGTCTGCTGGCCGTGGATGAAGCTCACTGCATCAGTGAATGGGGGCATGATTTCCGTCCCGACTATTCGCGGGTGGGTGAGTACCGGGAAATGCTCGGCAATCCCACCACGGTTGCGCTGACGGCGACGGCGACGCCCGACGTGCAGCAGGATATCATCCGCCAGCTCGGTCTGAAGCCGGATGAAGTCCGACGTTTTCATGAGGGAATTGACCGGCCGAATCTGGAACTGCGGGTGGAAGACGTGTGGGACTCGGATGAAAAGCTCGCCTCGGTGATGAAGATCATCGAACGCTGGCTGGGCTGTGATCTGACACGTGCTTCCCCGAACTGCGGCCGAGGAATTGTTTATTTCACACTGATCCGAACGCTGGAAGAATTCAGTGAGCGTCTGCGTGTCGCCGGCGTCGAACACGTGTGCTACCACGGAGACCTTGATCGCAGAGCGCGTCGCGGTATCCAGGACAGCTTTATGCAGGGCAGCAGTCGTCTGGTCCTGGCCACAAACGCCTTTGGAATGGGAGTCGACAAGGACGACATTCGATTCGTGGTCCATGCCGACGTTCCCGGATCAATGGAACAGTATTACCAGGAAATCGGACGGGCCGGACGCGACGGCCAGCCGGCGGAGTGCGTGCTGCTGTATGACCAGCGCGACCTGAACACCCAGATCGAGTTCATTCGGTGGAGCAATCCGGATGCGGATTTTCATCAGCGAACTTATGACTACGTGGCGCATGAGACGGAGCAGGTGCGTGCGTTCGGGATCGAGTGGCTGCGTGAACGGCTGTGTGATCGGCAGCGCCATGATCGGCGCGTCGAAACCGTCCTCGCGATGCTGCAGCGATACGGAGTCATCGACGACGAGAACGACCTGACCGAGCTGCAGGTGCGCGGTCCTCTGCCCGATTCCCTGGTGAATGAAGACCTCCGCGCGGCAAAGCTGC
>SYLK01000119.1 GCA_005809115.1 Planctomyces sp.
GCAGCCAGGGGTGACAGCATCAAGGCAGCCGAAAGCCAGTAGTGACACAAACTCGTCCATCGCTTCGCCCAGGAATACGACAGCAGAAATCCCAGCACCGGCACAGACAGAACAAGCGGCAGTCGTTTTGGCAGAAACAGCAGCGTGGACGCAACGAAGCCAAGACTGCAGATGACCGTGAAGATGGCCACCGCGCGAGGGGAAAGCAGTCCCGCCGGAATGTGGCGCGCGGCAGTCCGTGGATTCGCCGCATCAATGTTGCGATCGGCGAGCCGATTGAAAGCCATCGCCGCCGATCGTGCGAATACCATGCACAGCACGATTCCCAGCAGGTCAGCGCCGCGGAACTCGGTGTCCGGAAGACTCCACGCCATCACAGCGGCCAGCAGGGCAAACGGCAGAGCGAACACAGTGTGGCTGAAGCGGATCAATTCCAGAAAATGTCGCAGTGGTGCTGGCATATCAGCCGGAAACAGCCGCCGGGTCGGGTTCAGGTTCGTGAGATGACATCAGGAATGCGCGGGAGGATGCACTGATCAGCGATCAAAATTGGCTGACGGCGTCAATACCTGACGGCGTCAGGCCGCAGAGGAATGACCGCAGCTCAGGACCCAATGTAACGGGAATACAGGCTCCGAGCGACCGAAGGGTCTTCCGTTCCCCGGATGATCGCTCGGCCGTCCGGGAAAACAGTCATTTCCAGCGTCGGTGCCGCGTCGCCGTTCGGCGGCAATGTGACCCGGACCAGAAACGGATTCGCCGTCACAAGGCCGGCCGCCGTCAGACGTTCACTCAGTTCGGTCAGCGAGAGCTGCATCTTTTCCGCTGGCGAGACCTGGACGGCATTTCGACCGCACAAGACGGTGGAACCGGATTTCCGCGCTCCCCGCAGCCACAGCCGCTCACCCTGTCGGCAGGCTGGACAATCCGTCTGATCCCGCAGTTTCGAAATATCCAGCTGCCGAAAGGTCCCGTCCCAGACGTCGATCAGGGTGAGTTTCAGTGGGACACCGAAATTCGATGTCACCTGCTGCGCGGACGTTGGGGAATCCGCTGTCTGTGGCGGCTGAGACAGGATTCGGAGAGCCATGGCTGCCTGCAGTGAGGCGGCCACACCGATGGCCGGGCCAAGGACGCCGGCGCTGTCGCAGGTCTCGGTGGTGCCGGGCGGAGGAGGCGTCTGCAGCAGACACCGCAGGCAGGCTGATTTCCCGGGGAAGACAGGCATCAGCTGTCCCTGGCTGCCGGTGCAGCCGGTGAAGATCCAGGGAATCCCGGTTTCGAGGGAAACGTCATTGATCAGATAGCGAATCTCGAAGTTGTCGGTCCCATCCAGGATCAGGTTCATGCCGCTGGCAAACCCGAGGATGTTGGTATAGTCGACGTCCGCCACGATGGTTTCCACCGTGATCTCAGAATTGACCTTCCGCAGGCGATTTCCGGCTGCCACCGCTTTGGGCAGGTTCTGGCGGCAATCGTCCTCTGTAAACAGGATCTGCCGCTGCAGGTTGCTGAGTTCCACGAAGTCCCGATCCACGATCCTGACGTACCCGGTCCCGGCTCGGACCATTGCGTCTGCCAGAACGCAGCCGAGGGCGCCACAGCCTACCAGCAGGACAGAACTTTCGCCGAGCCGTTTCTGACCGGCCGGGCCGATCCCCGAAAACAGCATCTGTTTGCGATATCGCTCGTTGCTGGCCAAGCTGATTCCCCTGCTCAAGCCGAATGTTCCGGCTTACCTGTCGTGTCCAGTCGTCCCGGCGGAGCAGCGCGGTTCACGGGCTGGATGCTGTTTTCGGCAGTGTCGGCGGAACCTTCGCCGACTGCTGCAGAATCATCGCCGCGAGCTGCTGCACGACCCGGATCAGATTTTAGGCGATTCTGCGATGCTCTGAAACCGGCGATCACGGGGACCCGCGGAGGTGACGTGGTTCATTCGGCACCAGAACTCACCCGCAGCTCGCGTCAGCGGGGTTCCGGAAACAGATGTCGCACGATTTCTCTGGCGACAGGCACGGCCGACTGGCCGCCGGCTCCACCATGTTCCAGAACAACAACAATCACAAATTCCGGGGCCTCCGCCGGCGCGAATCCCGCAAACCAGGCATGATCCGGCTTCCCCGAAGTGCTCTCGGCTGTGCCGGTCTTGCCGGCGTAGCGAATGTGCCGAAGATGTCCGGTGCGGCAGGCGGTTCCGTTCGGCTCCTCCACCGCCGCGAGCAGGCCCTGGCGGACTGCCTGAAGTGTCGGATCCCCGAGCCCGGCGACGCGCTGTCGCGCGATGGACTCCGGCGGCAGCTCGCTGTCATCGATGCGGCGAGATATCCCGTCACGGCTGACGACATGTGGCGTCACCAGCCAGCCGCCATTGGCAACCACGGCCAGAAGTCGGGCCATCTGCAGCGGCGTGACGGTCAGGCGAGATTGTCCGATGGCCAGTCCCAGAGCTTCTCGCTGAAGTCGTCGCGCGGCAGTTCGGGCGGCCGTGGCCTGTGCCGGAAGTGACGCAACCCGCAGCGCGCCGGTTGCGGACGACGCCAGTTCCACGGGCAGGGAAGTCGGCCGGCGGGGCAGAGTTCCTGCCTTTTCAAACGGCAGGTCCACTCCGGTCAGCTGACCAATCCCCAGGCGGTGTGACCAGTCGAGCAGGGGCGCGATTCCCATCCGTTGCGCCGCGTCGAAAAAGTAGACATTGCACGACTGTGCGAGAGCTGACTTCAGGGTAACGTGGCGGTGACCCCGTCCAAGGCTGCGAAAGATGAGGCATCGGTGTTCTGCGGGATTCGACAGGTATCCCTGGCAGGAAAACGGAGTTTCCGGATCTGTGGTCCCGGTTTCCAGAGCCGCAATCGCCGTCAGGATCTTGAACGCGGATCCCGGCGGCAGAGCCATGCTGCTGAAGCGGGAGATGAAGGGATGACGCCGGTCAAGATTCACGGAATCCCAGTCGGCAGCGGACGTCGCGGTGAACAGTGACAGATCGAATCCCGGAGCGCTGGCCAGCGCCAGCAGTCGGCCGGAGGCGGCCTCCATCACAACCACGGCGCCTCCCGGCGGCACAGTTCGCGAGCTGACCGACGATTCCGCATCGTCCGGCGAATCCTCTGCCGCACTGCCGGGTGCCGTCGCGGCGTCTGCGTCGGTACGGGAACCGACCGACGAGTGCAGGAGCTGCATGGGAATCTCAGCCAGCGATTCTGCCAGCAACTGTTCACAGCACTGCTGCAGATCGGGGTCGATTGTCAGTTCGATATCCCGGCCGCTCACCGGCTGCCGGGTGATCTCTGCGGTAATCACCTGCTGGCGGCGATTTCGGACGATGCGCCGGATGCCCGGAATTCCTCGCAGTTGTCTGTCACAGCTCAGTTCCACGCCGAAACGTCCGCTGCGCGAGGCGACGTCGGCGGGGCTGATCGACGGGCTGCCTGATCGCGTCGGCATCGGAGAGAGTTCTGCTGCGATTGTTCTGGCCCCGACAACGTGCGCCGCCATCCGCCGCAGGGGATAGGTTCTGACGGTCGAGGTCGCGACCCGCGTTCCGGGAAATCGTTCGGGATGTTCGCTGACTGCGGCAGCGAGCGGGAACGACACATCCGAGGCCACGGTATGCCACGATTCCTCTTCCTTCACAACGATTCGCGGGGTGTCTTCGCGTCTGGGCGGTGTGATGAGTGTCTGTCGAATTTTCGAAGCCAGACGGAGCAGCAGCCCGCCCGGATCCGCGCCGGCAGCGGAATCATGATTGACGCTCGCATGTCGCTGCCTGACGGAAGCGGATACGGATTCCACGCGCTGCTGAATCCGGCGACGGCTGGTGTTGAAGGCCTCCGCGGTCACTCCCAGGCCGCCGATCAGCCTCTGGTGCAGTCCCTCGCGCTGCTCCAGAATCGCAGCCTCGGTTCGCGCTCGGAGCGCCGGATTCTGAAACTCGGCACGAGTCAGGCGATTGCGAGTCTGCTGTCTGAGCCACCCCGGGTCCACGGGGTCCTGCAGCCAGCGGTAGTGTACCTGCAGATTATAACTTTCGATGTCGGCTGCGAGGATCCGGCCGTCGGCCAGAATGCGCCCGTCACGTGCCGGAACGTCCTCGTATTCCGTCGTTGTGGCCTCGAGTGCTGCCAGATATCGCTGGGGCAGTCGGATCTTTACATCCGCCAGCCGTGCCATGATGACTGTGAAGGCAAGCAGAAAGAGAATCCCGATTCCGTGCAGTCGGAACGGACTTCCGGGTACAATCAGCTCTTCGCTGCCGACATCAGTTTCGTCAAAGACGGAGTTCCGCAGGGAATTGTGCATGGTCCTGGTTCTGCCCGGCTCCGAATGACCGATTCAATTACCGATTCAGTTTCGCCCTGCTCGGGAACTGTGCCGCAGTCCCAGCTCATCTGCCAGAATGACCACGAGTGACAGCGCGGCACTGACCGGCACGGCAGTCAGGAGTGGGCCGGCCATCGATCGCGGGATCTGCGCCAGCTGGCCGAACAGGCTGAGTCCGTCGCCGCCGGAGAATTCTGAGATCTGCTGGATTGCCAGGCCGACCAGTGTCAGCAGCGGTAAGTGCAGGGCGAACGGAATTGTCGGCCCTGGACGGCGCGAAAAACGGCGTGTCTCCGAGTCAGGCGCGCGGGCAAGAATGACCGGCGCCAGCAGCGGCACGATCACCGCCGTCAGTGGAACGGATGTCGGCCGCGCCACCCAGTCAATCAGCAGACAGCTGCCCGCCAGAAAAATCCCCCGGGCATCCCGGAACCAGAAGAGTATCGCCATGACCAGAGGGAGGATCAGGCTGCCGCGAACGACGGTCTGCGGCCACGCCAGTTCGGCAGAGAATCCGACCCAGAAGAGGATCGCGGCGGTGATGACGGGCTTCAAGGACCTGCTCCTGCTTCAGTGTGGTGATGCGGTGGCGAGTCGCAGCTGCGGTCGGACGATGCTCACCTCGTTCGGCGGATGCAGCAGCGCTGCCGGCTGAACCCGAATCAGCCACTCCCCGCCCTCCAGAAACTCCGCCCGCGCGACACGTCCGAAGTACAGCCGCGGCCCACGAATCCCCTGAATCTCGCTGCTGACGACTTCATCACCCACCGATACGGCTTCCGTGCTGGAGATCCCAGTGACGACGCAGTCACCTTCAGCGGTGCCCTGCAGAATTCCTTCCGCCCCGAAGAACAAACCGTTTCGCGTGGATCGCACGAGCTGAATCCTGCTGGAGAAACCGGCTTCGCTGACCCCCTGGACGAGACTGACCCAGCGCGCCGCCCTGGCGACTCGCCCGACGACGACGGCGCCGGAAAGCACCCGATCGCCGTCCGCAACACTGCTGGCGGTCCCTTTGTCCAGGAGCAGGCCCGTTCCGTCAACGACGATTTCGGAATGCGTCACGCCAGCTGCCGCTCCGGCATCCAGAATCAGCTCCCGGAGCCTGTCCGGAAGCCCCCTGCCACCAATTACGCGGGCCGGCACGGCGGAAAATCCGACCAGGCCTGCGGTCGACGGACCCGTTTCATCTGCCAGCAGAGAATCCACCCGGCCCTCCGCGACGGCGCGTCGGAGTTCGTCCCGCAATCTGGCGTTCTCGATCATCAGCTGCCGCCGCTGCCGCTCATTTTCCCGCAGAGCCGTATCCGGGTTCGACGCAGCCGCGGCAGGTGACTGCCGACCGGGGGGCCGCGTTCCGCTGGTTGCAGCGTGGTCCGCACCGCGCTGCAGGATTCGCCGGCCTGGACTCAGGAAATCGTGGATCGCGGTGCGCGCAGGACTCAGAACTCCGGCTCGGTCACAGATGCCGATGGTCACTCCGATGAGGGCCATCGCACATCCCGCCAGCCACATACGAATGCGATGACTCGTCTGTGTAAATTCTGGTGACATAAGATCGCGTCGCGTACTGGAACCTGGAAAACTCAGTACAGTGAATGCGGTCAGGTTCTGCACAAGAAGAAATTAGGACCGGCCAAAAAATAAGTTGAACAAATTGTCAGGTCAGGGAGGCGCAGCGCCCCCTGACCTAATTCACGCTGGTGTGCGACAGGGGTGGACCTTAATGTTTCGTTTTGACCGTAAAATTGCTGCATGAAATCATCGGCCAGCTGATGAACTGATCCAGCGAATCAGAATTCCAGGTGCAGGATTCACGCGGCCGAAGTTTTCATGAGATTGTTCAACTTATTTTTTGGCCGGTCCTTACCGCATTTTTTCGTGGCACGGACTTCCAGCCTGTCTGTTCAGAGGCAGGCTGGAAGCCTGCCCAACTCAAGGTGAATCCGGCCACAGATCGTCATATCCGGTCACATCCTGTCATGCAGTTCGTCAGTAGCGTGCCTGGCCGTCATCGAGACCTGTACGCCAGCGCTGCAGATGATCGAGGCAGATCAGTGCGCCGCGCGTGACGGCTGTGCGCGGCGCATCGGCGATTCGAACGGGAATCCCCAGGTGCTGGTTCAGATAGCGGTCGATGCCGCGCAGCAGAGCCCCGCCGCCGGCCAGTACGATCCCCGTGTCAGCCAGATCAGCGATCAGTTCCGGCTGGCACCGTTCGATGGTACGGCGGATGCAGTCGACAATCTCCTCCAGCGGTTCGTAGAGTGCTTCCCGAATTTCTTCGCTGGTGATCAGCGCTTTTCGGGGAATCCCGCTGGCGGTATCCAGACCGGAGGCTTCGCTGGTAAGTTCGTGGTCGAGGGGCGCGGCGCTGCCGATGCTGAGTTTCAGCTGCTCGGCCGTCTGTTCACCGATTCGCAGCGAATAGCGTTTTCTCAGGTACCGCACGATTGTTTCATCCATGGCATCGCCGGCGGTGCGAATTGACACGGACGCCACAATTTCGGCCAGGCTCATGACGGCGACTTCCGTCGTTCCTCCGCCAATGTCGCAGATCATACTTGCCAGGGGTTCCGACACGGGAAGTCCGGCGCCGATCGCCGCCGCGCGCGATTCATCGAGCAGCCATACCTGTCCGGCGCCAGCGCGTTCCGCACTGTTGAAAACCGCTCGCTTCTCGACCGGTGTGATGCAGCCGGGGACGGCGATGATCACGCGCGGCCGCAGCCCGATCGTGCGGCCGGAGACCTTGCGCATGAAATACCGCAGCATCGCCTCACACATCTCGAAGTCACAGATCACGCCATGCTTCAGCGGACGAATCGCATGGATCCCTTCGGGTGTGCGTCCCAGCATCTGCCAGGCGAGTCTGCCGACCGCGGCACCACGACCGACCACACGGTGCCCGCCTCGTGCCACCGCCACAACACTGGGTTCGTCCAGCCGACTGCCTTCCCCGGGCAGACCGATCTGAGTCGAGGTGGTCCCCAGATCGATCGCGAGGTCGGAGCAAACGTGTTTTCTGATCCAGGCAAGCATCCGTGCTGCTGTTTCTGCGCGAATTAACCATGCACCGGCGGATCGGTCGGAATTCAGGCCGCGCCCGGATGTTACCCGAGAAACGGCCGAGGCCGCAAGATGCAGATCAACGGCTCACGCAGGTTTTGTCAGAGGTTCTATGGCTCCGGGTAGACAGCCTGAACAGCGGTGGAATTTCCCGGATCCGCGGAGAGGCGGGACGCTTCGGCCGCCGGTGCAGCGCTGCGCGCACCCACCGTACGGATTGCCGACGCCCTTTCGGGCTGCTGCACGACCGGTCCCCGGGTTTCCGGGAAAGCGCGAATCGTGGTTGTGATCTGTTTGTCCTGTGGGAACTGCTGACCGTCCGGCAGCGTGACAACCATCATCACAAAGCTGGTTTGATTCATCTCCAGCGGCAGTCCGGTGGCCCGGTCCACGGTGCACTTGCCGAGGCTGTGGCCTCCGGTGATTCGCAGACTGGCGGTGTTGGTTCCGGTTACGGTTTCTCCCGATGCGATCCGTCCGGTGATGTCAATCTCGGCCGTACGCGTGTCGAGGCTGATCAGCCGATAGGTTGACGTCAGATAAATCGGCGCCGGCAGCATCATGCGGTGCTCGCTGGTCCACACATCACCCGGCGCAACTCGGGTGGCTGAGTCCGGGTCGACGCCACCGTCATAGGGCAGAAGTCCGATACTCTCGTCCACGAAACTGGCCACGCCGTCGTCACCAAAGCGAGTCGAAATTTCTGCCAGAAGGGTCTGTCGCCGCTCGGGCGCCACCTCCGCCACGCAGCGCTGCAGAAAATCCTGATAACCCACCAGCTCGCGAATCCGATTGTCACGCCCGAGCACGAAGGAAAAACCATTGTTGACCATTCCCGCATAGGGCTGTGCGTCGTGTGGCACCGAGTTCTGCTGTACGGCCGAGTCGAATTCCAGCCGGTCTCCGTTCAGATCGTGCGCATAGACGACTCGTGAGTAACGCACGCTCAGCTGCACCGCATCACGCAGATTCTCCTCGACATGGATCGCCATCGTCAGTTCCAGCCGGGTGTGGGCCACGGCAGGGAACTGCTGCGATTTCTGAATCAACGTCTGCTCGATCGTCTTGATCAGCGGAAACCGGTCGCCTTTCTGCAGCCGCAGTTCCAGCCTCTCGCCTCGGGCGGTCGCGGTGATCGGTACGGCCGCCGATGACGGATGTTCGGGAAATTCTGAGGTCTGCGGCGTTCTGTCGGCCGGTACCCCCTTCCGCGTCCCGGAATCGGAGGGCTGATCGTCCAGCAGCTCATCGATCAGATCCGCGTCATCGGTCCCGACAATGGTGTCTTCACGAGTGCCGCAGCCCCCCAGCAGCACCAGGCCAGCCAGACTGGCCGCAGACAACCAACGGAATCTCTTCCTGTCCCCGGAGCTGCATGCGTCCTGCTGCTTCATCGCAACACACCTTATTCATCCCTGAAACCACCATCCCTGACAGGCCGGGAGAGACGCTGGAGGAACTGCAGACATCGGACAGGCGACGAAAGCCCGTCAACGGTCAGGAACCCTGAGCCTGTTGTGAACCCTAACAAAATCCCCGGTTCGACGTAAAGATCAGCCGCCGTGCCGGCGGGGCCGCGTCCGGCGGGGCCGTGGCACGCGGGGCCGTGGCCGGGTCCACCGGGGCACCGTCGCGGAATTCAGGCGCTGGACCGGGCATCAGCTGCGGGCCGCTGCGATCCTGGCGGTCGTGTTATTTCCGGTGTTGTTGCTTTTCGAGCTCAGCAGGATCTGTCAGACTTCCAGCCTGTGACTCGATCAGTGGAACCAGCGCATGAAAACGTCGGCCGACTGAATCCGCCGCGCTGACGTCCGATTTCTCGAAGGCCAGTGTCCGGCGGCCGCTGTCTGCGAGCAGCCGTTCTGCGGCCTGAGCCAGCGATCGATGTCAGGTGGCGGATCCACAGCGGTGTGATTCGCTGAACAGGGCGCTGCCCCGACCCAGGAATGGGTGTTGCTGATTGTTGCAGGGGAAGAACTCATGAGCATCCGGCTGAATATTCTCAGAATCATCGCTGCGACTGTGTCCGTGATTCCGGCAACCGCCGACGACTGGCCGCAGTGGATGGGACCACAGCGGGACAACGTCTGGCGCGAGACGGGAATCATCAGTCGCTTTCCGGATGGCGGGCCGCAGATTCTGTGGAGAACACCGATTGCCGGAGGATATTCCGGACCAGCCGTGGCCGGTGGACGGGTGTATGTGACGGACTACCAGACAGCAGACAATGTCCGCACAGACAACTTCGAGCGTCGTGAGTTGACCGGAATTGAACGGGTCCTGTGTCTTGATGAAGCGACAGGACGCGTGCAGTGGAAGCATGAGTATCCGGTCAGGTATACCGTGTCGTATCCTTCCGGACCACGCTGTACTCCGAATGTCGAGGGCGACTTTGTCTGGACGCTGGGAGCCGAAGGTGATCTGTATTGCCTGGAGGCTGCGACGGGACGTGTGGTGTGGTCCGTGGACCTGAAGCAGCGATACGGCACGAAGGCTGCACTGTGGGGATATGCGGCGCATCCACTGATCGACGGCGACAGACTGCTGTGTCTGGCCGGCGGAACCGGGAGCCACATTGTAGCGCTTGACAAGAAGACCGGCGGAGAGATCTGGCGCAGCAGCACGTCTCCTGAACAGGGATATTCGCCGCCCACAATCATCACCTGTGCCGGAGTTCGTCAGCTGATCCTGCTGAAACCCGATGCGGTGGCTTCCATCAGTCCGGAGACCGGGAAGGAATACTGGTCGATTCCTTACGAAGCCACGAACGGTTCCATCATCATGTCTCCCGTGTTCAGCGGAGAGTACCTCTATGCCGCGGGCTATTCCAACAGGAATCTGCTGGTTCAGCTGGATCTGACTCGGCCTGGTGCGAAGGAGGTCTGGCGTGACCGCAGCGACGCGATCTCGCCCGTGAACGTGCAGCCGTTTCTGCTGGACGACGTCGTGTACGGCTTCGACCAGAAAGGGCTGCTCCGGGCACTCAGGCTGCCCGACGGTGCGCGACTGTGGGAGACCAGTGATGTTACCGGCAGGCGACCGGCAGGATCAGAAACCGCGTTCCTGGTTCGTCATGGAGACCATTTCTGGCTCTTTAATGAACTGGGGGAACTCCTGATCGCCCGGCTGACACCCGAGGGGTATCAGGAGATCGACCGGGCGAAGGTGATCGAGCAGACGAATACGGCCTTTGGCCGCGATGTTGTCTGGAGCATGCCGGCCTTCGCCAGCCGGCACGCATACATTCGCAACGATCATGAGATCATCTGCGTCAACCTGGCGAAATGACTCCGGCGGGGTGGTGGTGCCGTGATCATGGCTGCAGGGCGGCGGTGATGTCCACGGAACGCGGCTGAAATTCGTGCCGCTTCCACACCGCCCCGGTTCCTTCAGCAGGAGTCGCTGTTTCCTGGAGATGTCCGGGCGACCGATGCCGATGAGTGCCAGGCACGATCTCGGGCAGAACAGTGGCCGAGGCGCCTGAGGCTGAAGTGGAGCTGCGCCGGATCGTGGACAGGGCCGCCTGAATCAGGCGAAGCCGCTCGCGGGCCGCTGACTGATCCGGTGCGGCAGCCAGGGACCGCTCCGCATGGTCCTCGCAGTTTTTCAGAATCTGTTCACACCGGACCATCGCCAGATGATGACTGGCGGCCGTGCCATCACCCGATCTTCGGAAACAGAGCATGGCCTGATCGAGTTCGCCACATTCCAGCAGGACTCGAGCGAGGCTATACTGTAATTCCGCATTCTGTTCATCGGAGGCGACTGCCGCATGCAGCACCTGGGCGGCTTCGGCCCATCGTCCCCGGCGAGTGTACAATTCTGAAAGGTGAACGGCCAGCTGCGGCTGTCGGCCCGCCAGTGACACGACGTGCGCCAGCTGTTCCGATTCGGTTGCATCCCCCCGGGGCTCAGACAGCGACGCCGGGGTGAAGCCCACGATGCGCCGCGATTCACCGGATCGAGTTCGTCGGCTCAGGATCTCGGCGTCATTCGAAATCAGCAGGCATTCGGGCAGCACGGACTTCAGCGCCCGCGCTCCCTCGGGCGTCACCTGCGTTCCCGCGATGTTAACCCAACTTCCCCAACTGGGAAGAAAATTGCCGGCGGCGAAAATTTTTCCCAGTCTTTTCGGCGTGCTGTTTTCGTAAGTCGTTTGGCGTCGGTTTGAAACATGATGTAGTGAAGACCAGACCTCTTGGCGGTCTCAATTTGGTCGATAGCATTCCTCGTCATGTTCATTCGACAGACATTTCGAACGAAGAAGGGCCAGCGGCATGCGTACTGGGCGCTTGTCGAGTCGTATCGCACGGCAAGTGGGCCGCGGCAGCGAGTGGTGGCCTGGCTCGGCAAGCTGGATGATGCCGGGCGGCTCGGAGTTCTTCGCGCTGCTGAAGAAGCAAAACA
>SYLK01000120.1 GCA_005809115.1 Planctomyces sp.
CGAAATGAGCGCGGACCGATTTCCGGCTGCGCTGGACGGGCGCTGCTGAACTGAAGCCACTGACAACAAGACAAGCCACGGCAGAGAGGAGATCGGAAACCTCAATCGAGCCTTGAACCGATAACTTGCCACGATTCTTCAGTGCTGGCCACGGTTTCCCACGGTCGGAAGTCCGGGGAGTCCGATAACCGGAAAAGGATTTCCGCGACAACAGGGTTCCAGGGCGTCAGTTCGTTTCGGTACCCACCCACGCTGACTGCATTCGGACGAACAGGGTCGCATGCTGAACAGAAATATCCAGTCATCGCCATCGGCGGAGCTGCCCCAGCGTCTGCCATATTACGCCTCGAGCCTGTACGTCGGTCAGCTGGCGGAATCGGGGCCGTACTCCGGTCTTCGAACGACGATCAGCATCTGTGTACTGACTCGAGCCCAGTTTCCGTGGATCGCGGAACTGCACCTGGAATTCCGTCTGCGCGAAATGGCCGGTCCGTTCCGCTATTCACAGATCTGCAGCAGAACTCCGTCAGCGCGCATCGGGACGGTCCGTCCGATGGTCACCGCGTCCGGGTGGCCGGATCGGTGCAGCCGTTTCAGGACTTCTGATTCCACGGCAGATTGGACGGCCAGGAGCAGGCCTCCGGACGTCTGTGGATCAAACAGGGCATGGTACGCGGCAGTCTGCTGCAGATTGGCGCGTGAAACGACAATCCGATCTTCGACCCAGCGATTCTCCGGATCGAGCGAACTGCGGAATCCCTGATCCAGGCATTCGGCAGCTCCGGGCAGCAGGGGAATCTGTGAAAGCCGGACTTCAGCGCCGACATCGGAGTTTCCCAGCATCTCGATCAGGTGGCCCGCGAGGCCGAAACCGGTCACGTCGGTGGCACTTCGAACTCCGAAGTCTCGGGCGATTTCGGAAGTCCGCTGATTCCCCGCGAGCATCGATTGAATCGCGGACTGCAGCCAGGGACCGGTGCCCTGCCCGGCAGCTCGGGCTGCCAGAATCACACCGGTTCCCAGCCTGTGGGTCAGAATCAATTTCTGCTCCGCCTGAAGATGTCCCTTCCGAATCGGCGCTGGACCATCCCCGGTCCGGCCAAGCACGGTGAACCCGACTGACAGTTCGTCTCCGTCGACGGTATGTCCACCGACCAGAACAACGGACGCGGCCTGAAGTTCCCGGATGCCACCGCGAAGCAGCTGACAGAGCAGTTCTTCCTGCTGCGGATGACTCCCCGCGGGCAGCGTGACGAGAGCCATCGCAGAAGCCGGCTGGACTCCGCGAGCCCACAGGTCGCTGAGTGCATGCACGGCAGCAACCCGCCCCGTCAGCCAGGGGTCGTCCAGAAATGCCTGAAAGAAATCCACGGAGACGACATTGACCGGCCCCGCGCCGGCGAACAGCACTGCAGCGTCTTCTGACTGGAGAAATGCCGGATGCATCGTTTCGTCAGCGTCGCGCCGCAGTCGCTGCAGCACGTTCTGCAATACTCGGCCGCTGGTCTTGCCACCGCACCCACGACATCGCATCGGAACCCGACCGTTCACTCCGAACGATTGACCAGACCCGGACGATCTCTCGTCGGCGGGAAGCGTGCCGTTCCCGGACCGCATCCCGGTCCCGGGACGATACCGATTCATGAAACCCACGTCGATGCGACGCTTCAGCTGCCAGAGCCAGCGCGCGTGCCCGCTGCAGGCGTAAAATTGCCCGATGGCCTGACCGTCGCCGGTTGTCAGCAGCGACAGAAAGTCGCGCTGCGGACGATACTTTCGCAGCGGATCGCCGCGCAGACAGCGATTGAGATTGTCTCGGAGTACCGGGCCCTGGCGGACAGCATAAACACCTGCCCGTGGGATTCCGGCACCGGAAATCTCTGCCGTATCACCTGCGGCAAAGACGGGAAGCCTGGCCGTCGTCTGCAGGGTGTGATCAACGAGCAGAAATCCCGCGTCGGACTTCGGCAGGTCGATGGAACTCAGCAGCGGCGGCGGAGCGGCACCCACACACCACAGGACGATGTCTGCTTCAAGACTTTCCCCCTCGACGAACAGCAGTTCACGTCCCCGAACTGCCGTCACTCGTCGACCACACAGCACCTGGATGCCGCGTTCCTGCAGCTGCCGCTGCGCGATTCGAACGGTCTTCGCGCGGTAGCCGGAAAGTATCGCCGGATGAGCATCGAGCAGACAGATCTGCGCTGTTCGTCCGGACTGCCGGAGGAACGGCTGGAGACAGAATGCCATCTCGACACCCGCGGCGCCACCACCGACAACCGCTGCGCGAATTTCGGAGCCGGAGACGGTTCCCAGTGCCGCCTGCAGCCGCTGCTGGAAGCTGATCATCGGCTTGATGCTGACCAGGCCCGGATGAGAACTCACCAGGTGCGTACCAGCCGGCAGGGAACCGACGCCGACAGCAGCGACGTCAAAGGGGATCGCCGGTCGCCCGGCCAGCGCAATCGTCCGCTGAGCAGCATTCAGCCCGACGCAGCGATCAACGATCAGCCGAGCGCCGGCAGCATGGCAGAGGGCATCCAGATCAATCAGCATCTCTTCCGGACGATAATGGCCGGCGAGGGTTCCGGGCAGCATGCCACTGTAGGTCGCCTGGACATCCGGTGAAACGACCGTGAGCCGGACATCGGGCACCGGAGACTGAGCCCACATGCGAATCACATGCAGGCTGGCGTGTCCGGCTCCGACGAGGACGAGGTCCCTGGATGGCAGTCGCTGCACAGCAAAACACCTCGGGACGGTGGAACGGCGGCCGCCTGCCGGAGACAGTCGCAGGTCCGGTCGCAGGTCCGCAGGACGCACTCTGTTCAGCAGCCTGGTGGACCAGCTATGATCAGGCCTCCGGGCGGTTCATCGTGCCCCGGCGACCGCGTTTCATTCTGAACCGCGTTTCATTCTGAGCAGGCGAATCGTGAATGACCAGTCATCACGCACGAATCAGCAACTTTGTGGAAGAACTCGGAACGCGCCGGGACTACACTGCCCGTACCGCCCTCACGATTTCCGTGACCGCCACGCCGGATCAGAGAACCAGATGAGCTACACAATCATCGGAGTTGTGGGGCACATTGATCATGGAAAAACGTCGCTCGTTCGCGCACTCACGGGAATGGAGACGGACACACATCCGGAGGAGCGGCGACGAGGAATTACAATTGACCTCGGCTTTGCCACATTTCGGGACGGTGACCGCGTAGTGTCGCTGATCGATGCGCCAGGACATCAGCGATACATCGGCAATTTA
>SYLK01000011.1 GCA_005809115.1 Planctomyces sp.
CGTCCTTCGGCCAGCAACGTGAAGGTGCAGGTCGAATTCAATCCGAATCGAGTGGGCCGCTACAAACTGCTGGGCTTTGAGAAGCACATTCTGCAGCAGGAAGACTTCCACAATGATGCGGTCGACGCCGCCGAGCTGGCCGCGGCGGAAGCCGGAGTGGCTGTCTATCAATTTGAAGCGAAGCCGGATGGCGAGGGAGACGTGGGTTCGGTGTCCGTGCGCTTCCGTGACATGTCGACCGGACAGATGGTCGAGAACAGATGGCCTGTGCCTTACGAAGCGGACGCCCCACGCCCTGATCAGGCCGCTCCGTCGCTTCGCATCGCCACTTCCGCCGCTCTGCTGGCGGCAAAGCTGCGAGGCGAACCATTGGGTGAAACGGTCGATTTACAAACGCTGTCTCACCTGATCTCCGGGTTGCCGGCAGAGAATCAGAAAAACGCACGTGTGCAACAGTTGCAACTCATGATCGAGCAGGCTCAGCAATTGAGTGGGAAATAGTTCGGAAGATATCCATGAAGATCACGTCCGCGGCAATGTGCAGACGCGAGATTCCGGTGAATCGCCGGAAATCGCCAGATCGTGGCGAAGAATCGGTTGCAATGCCTGATCCAGTCAGTTTGTCCGTAAATCCACGTCCCTTCTCGCACCCGAGGGAGGAGAAGGTGCCCGAAGGGCGGAGGAGGGAGGATCATGCGCGTCGATCGCGTGGAAATTCACCCGGCGCTGCAGCAGTCTCACGGCCCCCTCACCCTGGCCCTCTCCCCCGAGTACAGGGGAGAGGGGACTTGACGTGGCGCTGTCCGATGGTTTTTTTCCTCCTCGTGTTACTCATCACGTTGCTGAGTCACTCGACTGAGGCTCAGGACGCCCCTGGCGGTGCGAGCATCAACAGTTCCATCGGCCATGATGGAACCGGGACGATTGTCGTCGAAGCCCGCGGCCAGTTGCCAAAGCCACGAGTCTTTTACACAGCCCGCGCCAGTGCGGCAGTACAGGTCGGATCGGAGCAGATTGATCAGGCGATCGACGTTGCGATCAAAATCGTCCAGGGTGATGCAGGGACGGTGAGTTTTGGAATCACGGGCGAGGACGAGGTGCTGGAGGTCCGGAGCGAACACCTGAAATCGTGGTCTGTGCGTCGGGAAGGTGCCCAGAGATTCCTCGATCTGCATCTCAGCGAGAACGTCACTGAACTGCAGGGGCAGATCAGGACTCGCTCCCGCCGACTGGACCTGAAGACCTCTGATGCGATCGATCTGACACTCCTGACGCCCGGAAACTCCGTCGGATTCGACTCCACGGTGAATCTTCAGTACGCATCAGGAGTCGCAGGGATCGTTACGGAAGCCACAGGTTTCGCTCCGCTGAGTGCAGGTGCCCTGAATACAGGTGGCATGCCGAATCGATTTCAGACCGCGACGGGTGGTCAGATCCGGCTGGTTCTGAATCGAACGGGTGCAGCACCCGGTCCGGTCGAGCTGACAGAAACCAGGCTGCAGGGTGAAATGCACGCGAATGGTGATTCCATCAGCTTTCGGTATCAGGGCACTGCGATCGTGAGCGCGGGCAATGCCGAGATCACCATTCTCGCCGGGAACGCGGCGGTCAGCGTCGTGCCGGTGGACGCCAGCTACCGGCTGCGGCTGTTGACAGAAAATGGCAGTCCCGTCTACAGGCTGGTGTTCCCGAAAGCCGGCACGTTCCCGGTCACTCTGGATTTCGTCGCGTCACTGACGCAGCCCTCGGCCAACGGCCGAGGCATGGATTTCAGCATTGCGGCCGGCGCTGTGGTTCCATTGGCACTCACCGGACTCGGTTCAGAACTGGAATTCCAGCGCGACCAGGAATCGGTTGTCCCGGTGCGAGACAACAACACCTGGCTGGGATTCCTGCCAGCCACCGGGCGGGCGAAACTGCATTGGAAGACCGCACGTCAGACGGGCGAAGGGAAACTGTTTTTCTCCACCACGGGCCGCATTGACGCCAGGGTCGGTGCCGGGTTGCTGCGCCAGGATCATCAGATCGATTACCAGGTACTTCAGGGAGAACTGAAGTCGATTCAGATTCTGCTGCACGGGCCCGGAGAAATACTCGACGTCCAGGGCAGCAGCATTGTCGGCTGGAACGTCATCAATCAGGGTGATCATCGGCTTCTGGAAGCCACTCTCAGCCAGCCGGTGACCGGGACCAGCCAGATTCACGTGCGCAGCCAGACTCCGCTGGGCGCGTTCCCGGTGACTGTCGAAGGACTCCGCCTGAATCCAGTGGGTGCTCTCCGGCATTCGGGACATCTGCGACTGACCAACCTGGGCTCAGTGCGCCTGCAACCGGCCTCGCTGCGCGGGCTGACTCACCTGGCACCGGAGCAGTATCCGGGCGAAGCGATCGAGGCGCGTCAGTCATTTTCGTATCGTTTCCCGGCCGCGGACTATGGTTTCACCGTCGTGGCCGACAGGATCGAACCGGAAATCAGTGTTTCCGAACTGGTGGTTTATGAACTCACCGAGACCGATCGTGTCATCACCGCAGACATCGAACTTGACGTCCGTGAAGCGTCCATTCGTGAGTGGCAGGTCGGCATACCTTCGGACTATTCCGTCGTCTCAGTCACGGGTGCGAGTGTTTCTGATTTTATGGTGGCAACCACCGTGGCTGATGGTCGTCGCAACCTGAACGTCGTGTTTGGTGAGGACCTTCTGGGGCGGCATCTGGTAACGCTGCGACTGGAGAAGAGCGAAGCGGCTGCGGCCGGGAACTGGGTTCTGCAGCGACTCGAATATCCCGGCGCCCGGTCCGTACGTGGGGACATCGGGATCGTGAGTGCTCCTGGTTTTCGAGTGACCGCTGGTCAGATAGAACTGCTGGTGGAGAAGCCGCTCTCGTACTTCCCGAAGCCCTCGCCACTGTTGCAGCAGGCGTTTCGTATTCGTGAGCGCGGCTGGACAGCGACAATGCAGGTGGAACTCCTCGATCGCAGCGTCCAGG
Source organism: Planctomyces sp. (assembly GCA_005809115.1). GTDB lineage: Bacteria > Planctomycetota > Planctomycetia > Planctomycetales > Planctomycetaceae > F1-80-MAGs062. The sequence goes on from SYLK01000011.1 coordinate 2,989, forward strand.
CGGACGTGTTTCATCTCTCTTCGCTCAGCCAGGAAACGGTCTATGGCAGCGCGCTGATCAACTATTTCATCACCGGTGCACCTGTCTCGGAATGGAAGATTTCCGCCCCGGAGACCATGGGAAACGTGATGGTCGATGGCCAGAACGTCCGTACATGGCGCAGAGAAGCCGGCATGCTGATTGTGTCACTGCACCAGCCGGTGATGGGTGCGTACACGTTGCTGGTGACATTTGAAGAAAAGCCCGACAGGGGCAGCAACACTTTTCAGGCGGGTCAGGTTTCGCCGGCCGGCGTGCAGGGCGAACGTGGCTACGTCCAGGTGGTCAGCCCGATGCAGGTGGAAATCGAGACCGTATCCGTTTCGGAAGACCTGCTGAAACTCGATCCGCTGGAATTGCCCGCCGAGTTCCGTCTGCTGAGCACAGCGCCTCCGCTGGGAACCTGGCAGTACACCAGTCGGCCGTTTGAACTGAATCTGAAAGTCAACTGGTTTGAACCCGGCACAACGGTGACGCAGGTGATTGAGTTTTCAGAAGCCAACAGCCGCGTATCGCCCGACGGTGAGCTGGTGACGGATGTGCTCTACTATGTCAAATCACGTGGACAGCGCAGCCTGAAGATCCGAATGCCGGCTGACCCTGTGCGGCTCTGGGCGGTGTCGGTCAACGGCCAGCCTGTGACAGCGCGACAGGCGGACGATGCCACACTCATTCCCTTGCCGGGTGGCACCGATCCCAACACTCCGGTGGAAGTGAGTCTGCGTCTGGGGAAACCGACGGTGAAGGGTTCGCGCCCGGAACTGGCATTGCCGGTCGTCTTCGCGCCGGTGCTCAAGATTCAATGGAACGTCATCGGTGACGAGAAGCATATTCTGGTACCCGCCACGGGAACCGTTTCGCCGCCTGTACCAGTGCTGCGACCCTCCGGTTTCGAATGGGTTGCGAAACGGGGAATCACCCTGCTGTTTGTCGTCGGGCTGTTTACCGGAATCGGCATCGGGGCACGGTCCGGAGACAGCTCCTGGCGGATCCCGGGGCTGCTGAGTCTGGCGATTGCGGTTTTCGTCTCCGGCCTGGCGGCCCGGACAGCGCATTCAGAAATCGGATCGCCTGCGCCACTGCAACTGAGCCTGCCTGTCCTCGCCGCGGGAGAAGCTGTCCAGATGACGGTCGATAACGTACCACTCTGGCGAGTCAATCTCTCCTGGAAGGGGCTGGCGGCTGTGCTGACCGGAATCGCCCTGACGGCCTGGTCGTTTCGTCGGCATGAGGCATTCCGGCGGATGGTGATCCGTTGTGGTGGCACACTTCTGATTGCCCTGGGTGTCCTGTTTCAGGGAGACGGTGCGCCGTGGTTCTTTGGTCTGCTCGGCGTCGCGATCCTGCTGCTGCTCTTTGTGCCTCCGGTGTTTGCGGCATTGCGTGATGTCGGTCGCTGGATGCCTGGTTTGACTGAACAACGGGACGCGAATCAGGAAGCCGGGCAGAAAAGCTCAGGTCCGGAAACGGGTCCAGCATCAGCCGCAGTCACCACTGTGATTGCGTTCCTCGCCGTAACTCTTTCTTCAGCCTCTGTTTGCCTCGCCGGTGTGCCCGAAGGTTTTGAAGCGGCGGATTCCATGACTCAGCAGTGGCAGATCACTCATCAGGACGCACGCCTGAAGGCGACTGGTGTGATTTCGCTGTCGGGACGACCGGGGGACCGATTTCTGCTGCTGAAAGCGCCGGCGATTCTGACGCGATTCGACGGCGCGGGGCTGCGACTCACCAAACAGGAAGTGCCTGGAGAAGGTCTGTGCTACATCATCAGCATTCCACTCGCCAGCGATGCCGCTGCGGATTCCGGTCCGGCAGCGGCAGTCACTTACAAGGCTGCGTACGAGTATCAACTGGAGGCGATCCGGCCGACGGAAGGCCTGGCCGTCCTGACAGGGACGGCGGCCGTTCAGGAGATCAGCCTGAGTTACGACGCAGCGGGATGGGAGGTGGCTGGTCCTGCAGCCCTGCGCGTCGAACAGCTTGAATCCGCTGGCGAAATGACTCAGGCCAGGGTACTGCTCGGCCCCGGAACAACCAGCCTCGTACTCAAGCCGAAGTCCCGCGACGTCGCCTCGGAGAAGACGCAGTTCTTTGTGGAAGCTTCGAACCTCTTCCTCCCGGGTCCGGGAGTGGTGGACGGTCGACATCGACTCAACATCCGAACGTCGCAGGGGCAGGTGAAAGTGCTCAGGGTCCTTGTTCCCAAAGGGCTGACCGTGAGTGCCGTCGTGGGTCCGGTGGGCTCCTGGCAATTCGACGCTGACAGCGGAGGCCTGAAGCTGGAGATCGAACCGGCTCAGTCGCAGGCGTTCGATGTTTTCATCGCAACGCAGCGTGGTCTCGATCCGTTGCCGGCAGACGTCAGTCTGGCTCCGCTGCGCGTTGTCGATGCCCAGGGAGAAGTTGGACTGGTTGCCGTGGCATTCGGCACGGAAGCCCGGCCAGAAAAGGTGGAACCGACGGTCATGACAGCCGTGAATCCCAGCGACTTCGACGCCAGCTGGATCACCATCACGAGTCCGTCGGCCGTATTACATGGCGCGTATCGGTACGGTGCTGATGGTGGCGAACTGGCCGTGCGAGTCGCTCCGGTCGCTTCGGAAGTGCGGGTGAACAGCAGGCAGGTGTTGTCACTGGGGGACGAGCGAGTCGTGCTGGCTGCCAACTTCTCCGCGGAGATTACTCGTGCCGGTCTGTTTCAGCTGAGTTTTCCCCTGCCCGAGGGGCTGGAAGTCGAATCGCTGACAGGGGCTGCATTGCACCACTGGGCAGAACTCATTGAAGACGGACAGCGAAAAGTCGTCCTGCACCTGAACGGCAGGACGATCGGGACGCAGACTTTCTCACTGACGTTGTCGGGCTCTGCGCCGACAGACATCAGCCAGTGGGAAATCCCTCGTTTTGAGCTGAATGAGGCGGAACGTCAAACCGGTGAGCTGGTCATCCGTCCTGCAACCGGGATTCGGCTCAGAACGGTGACACGTCAGAACGTCTCCGAGACCGACACGCGCGCCATCGGGGGAAGTGGTCAGGGCGCTCTGGCGTTTCGACTCATTCAGCGCGACTGGAATCTGGTACTGGGAATCGAGAAACTGGATCCTTGGGTGACAGGGCAGGTGCTGCACGAGATCACATTGCGGGAGGGGCAGACGCGATCGGCATTGATCGCAAACTTCAATGTGCAGAACGCATCGATCAGTTCGCTGCGTGTGATCCTGCCGCTTTCGAATGAGGACGAAATCAAAACTCTTCGCGCCAGTGGGAACTCGGTCAGTGACATGGTCAGAACAGCACCGGATGCAGACATCTGGGAAATTCAGTTCAAACACCGTGTTGCAGGCAAACTGCAGTTCCGCATCGAATACGAGCGTCGCGGTGATCGCGTGAATGAAGAAGAATCCCTGAGCCCGATCGAATTTCCTCAGGCTCGCCAGATCTCGTATTACTTCGGGGTCCGTGCTGGTGGTCGACTGGAACTGGAACACGAAGCTGTCACACAAGGGTGGCAGCGGATCGACTGGAACATAGTTCCACAGCCTCTGCGGGAAGCGGAAAATCGAATCGCACCGGCGCTGGCGTTTCGTGCTGTGGATCCCGCCAGCGCTCTCAGGATTCACGCCCGACGTCATTCACTTGCCGATGGTCTGAAGCTGCGTGTGGCCCGAGGTTCGTTAACCACCGTTCTTTCGCCAACAGGCGATCAGCTGACCTCCGTCGATGTTGCCATGGAAGTGATTCAGCGCAGCAGTCTGAGTGTCGGTCTGCCGGACGGCGGTGAGTTATTCAGCATTTTCGTCAATGGCGAGAGTGTGAATTCGATTCGTCAGGGCGGTCCGACGAATGCCTGGCAGTTCTACATTCTGCCTGGCATCGACGATCGGACGGCACAGGTGCGGTTTGTCTATTCCGTCGCTGGCGATCGGTTGAGTGGTCTGCAGCTCACCAGTCCTGAGCTGAATGTGCCGCTGGAGAACATCCAGTGGAGCGTCATTGCTCCGAAGGGATTCGAGCTGACCGACCACGAGGGCAACCTGGAACTGATCAGGCAGTCCAGTCAGGAGAATTATGATCGTGATTCGTACCTGTCAAGAGCGACTGGCAAACGGCAGGTTCAGGCTCAGCAGGCAACTCAGCTTCTGGAGCAGGCGAATCAGCTGCTGCAGGCGGGCGAGCAGAGCAAAGCCCGCTGGGCGCTGAACAGTGTCGCCAATCAGTATGCACTCGACGCTGCTTCAAACGAAGATGCGCGTGTCCAGCTCGAGAATCTTCAGACGCAGCAGGCGCTGGTGGGACTGAACACGCGTCGTCAGCGTCTGTACCTCGATAACAGCCGAGAGGGCGCCGAGCTGACTGGCAATGAGCAGCTTCGCCAGGCAGCTGCGGAAAACCCGGTGCTGCAGCAGGATCAGCTGAACTTTCGTCCCCAGGAACTCAGCCAGTTGCTGCGAGGAAACACCACAGAGGACAACGCGGTGCTGCAGCAGATCGCGGGGCGACTGGTACAGCATCAGCACACCACGGAACCTGCTCCGCAGGCCATTATCATCAGCTTGCCGGAAGAAGGCGATGGGTATACCTTCGGTCGCAGTGTCCAGGTGGCTGAAAACGCTCCACTGGAGCTGCAGCTCGATTTCAGCTCGAAGCTCAGACTGCATTTCTGGCAAACGGCCCTCGTGTCTGCGTTGGTCTTCGGGATCGCAGCGGCCCTGGCTTCTGTCACGACGACGGTCGGGAAGGCGACGAACGAAACGCTGGATGCGGTTCCATAAGGGACCTGGCGCGGGCTTCGCCCACAACCCAACGCAGCCACGCTCGCCAGGGCGTCAGCAATCGACGTGGTCGGTCATCGATGCAATCCTGATGTTAAACCAGCGAGGTGGATCGGCGTTGGCCGCCATCGCTCGTGCCGCTGGATTCTGAACCGCCATCGTCGCCGATCGCTCTGAGCGGGATCAGGTGATGGCATCCTGAATCACTTTCCCGTGGACGTCCGTCAGTCGGAAGTCCCGTCCCTGGAACCGGTATGTCAGACGTTCGTGATTCAGCCCCAGCTGATGCAGAATCGTGGCCTGCAGGTCATGCACATGCGTCTGACCTTCCACGACACTCAGTCCCAGATCGTCAGTGCGTCCCAGCACGGCTCCGGGCCGGAAACCGCCTCCGGCAGCCCACATGGTGTAGGCATCCACATGATGGTCACGTCCGGAAGCTTCACGGACTTCGCCCATCGGTGTGCGGCCGAACTCGCCGCCCCAGACCACAATCGTATCCTGCAGCAGACCCCGCTGCTTCAGATCGAGGATCAGAGCCGAGGTCGGCTGATCGATTTCACCACAGATCTCGGGCAGGTGCTTTTCGAGATTTTCGGTCGGTCCGCCGTGATGGTCCCAGCTGGTGTGATAGATCTGCACAAACCGCACTCCGCGTTCCACCATTCTGCGTGCCAGGATGCAGTTGTTTGCGTAGGAAGGCTTGCCCGGTGTGGCACCATACAGGCTGAGGGTGTCCTGCGTTTCTTCGGTCAGGTCCATCAGTTCCGGCGCACTGCTCTGCATCCGGTAGGCCATTTCATAGGCCGAAATGCGGGTCTGGATCTCGGGATCGCCGACGAGATCGGCCTTGTGGCGATTCAGGCCGGCTACGGCATTCACGAACTGGCGTTCACGATTCCGCGTCATTCCTTTCGGACTCGTGAGGTTCAGGATTGGCTCGGGACCGCCGAGGAACGGGACACCCTGATGCGACGTGGGCAGGAAACCACTGGACCAGAGTGACGCACCGGCGCGGGGGCCGCGGGGACCGGACTGCAGGACGACGAATCCCGGCAGGTCTGACGCTTCGCTGCCAAGTCCGTAGGTGACCCAGGAGCCCATGGCCGGTCGGCCGGGCTGAGGTGAACCGGTGTTGACGAACAGTTTGGCCGGACCGTGGTTGAAGACGTCGGTCGTCATGCCGTTGAGCCAGCAGACGTCGTCAACAATGCTGCGGTGATGTGGCAGCAGGTCGCTCAGTTCCTGCCCGCATTCCCCCGCGCGAGAGAACCGGCGGGTGCTTCCCAGCAGCGTTTCCGTGCCCTTCAGAAAGGCGAAACGCTTGCCGTCCAGAAAGCTTTTCGGGGGAAGTTCGCCGTGGTGCTGGCGCAGCACCGGTTTGTCGACGAACATGTCGAGCTGACTGGGGCCGCCGGCCATGAACAGAAAAATCACCGCTTTGGCACGGGGGCTGTGATGGGAGTCCCGGGGAGCCATGGGGTTATGGGATTCGGCAGCCGCTGCCTGATCACCGCGGAGCAGGGCACCGAGCGCCATGGAGCCGATGCCGGCACCACAGTTCTGAAACAAATGGCGACGTGTGATTTGTCGCAGGACATCATTGTTGTCGGCAGGGGACATGCTGTAAAAACTCCTGCGGCTGTCGGGATCAGCAAAAAAATCTGTTGCCCTGTTTTTCGGGCCGTCTGTTACTCTCGCACGATAAACTCATCAAGATTCAGCATGGTACGGGCCACGACCGTCCAGACGGCGGCTTCTGCCGCCTTCTTTGCTTCGGTTGCACACGCCGTGTCCGTAATTTCCGTGCCTGAGATTGCCGCGGCTTCCGCTGGCGTCGTGGCGAAGTCCTGTCTCAGCTGCCGCAGAAACAGCGTGAGCTGATGGAGTTCTTCGGAGTCCGCGTTCCGCGCAAAACACACACGGTATCCGAAGTGGATCCGGCGTTCGTCGAGATCGGCCGGATTCTGACTGTCGGGCTCACTTTGGGGCTCACTGCGGGTTTCACTGTCCGATGCCGTGCGATCGGATTCGTTCTGGATTCTGCGTCCGAGGGCTCGCGCCATTTCCAGCATCGTTTCGTCATTTGCCATCGCCAGGGACTGCAGCGGTGTATTCGAGCGGACTCGCATCGTGCACGTCGTGTTGAACCGTGGCGTGTCGAACGTGGTCAGCATCGGATACGGTGCGCTGCGCATATAGAATGTGTACATTCCCCGACGGTAACGGTCGGGGCCGGTACTGACCGGCCAGGTGAGGGATCGCTGGGTAAACGCGAAGACGCCGTCCGGCTGCGGGGGATACACGCCCGGCCCGCCGATGCGAGGGTGCAGCAGTCCGCTGACGGCGAGCCCGAGATCGCGGACAACTTCGGCATCTACGCGAAGTCGTGACTGCCGCGCCAGCAGTCGGTTCAGTGGATCGGTGGTGCTCAGTTCCGGCCGATGGTGCGATTGCTGCCGGTATGTGGCGGAACTGACAATCAGCCGATGCAGGTGTTTCAGAGACCAGCCCCGTTCCATGAACTCCGCAGACAGCCAGTTCAGCAGCTCGGGATGAGTTGGCGGGGTTCCCTGCAGGCCGAAGTCGTTTTCCGTCTCCACGAGGCCCAGGCCAAAATATCGAGCCCAGATGCGATTGACCGTCACGCGAGCCGTGAGCGGGTTCGCGGGATCAACCAGCCACCGCGCGAGATCAAGGCGCGTTCTCAGCACGGGCAGGGTACCCGTGGCGGCCGCAGGTTCAGACTGTTCCGCAGGCTCAGACGGTGCCGCGGGCTCAGAGGTTGGCACCGGCTGAGACGGTGCCAGAGGCGGAAACACGGCAGGGACATCCGGGGTCACCACATCACCCTTGCGCAGGAAGTCACCGCGTAACAGGACGTTCGTCTCCCGCGGCTTCTCGAGATCCGCCATGACCAGGGTGCGGGCAATCCCGGCGGTCAGCTTTTTGCGGGCGTCTTCGAGGTTTTTCTGCACCGCGAGCAATGCCGTCTTCTGCTCATCCGGAACGTTCAGCTGCGTGTGAGAGGCGTCGGTCACGGCGAGTCGAAAGTGTCCCAGGTTGTGAGGCACGTTGATCATGGGCGGTACGGGATGGAACTGCAGTCGGACGGTCACCCGGCCAGTTGGTGTCACGGGCAGTTCCGACGTCACGAAAACCGCCGTGCGACTGACGTTCAGCGAACCGGATTCGACGTTGATCGACCATCCTGTCTCCGGTTTTCCGTCGGCGGCATCGGCGACCGGATAACCCTTCTGAGAATGATCGGCCACTGAGTAGATCCATTTCGCCGGCGCTGCGGCGGGGTCGGCACCAGTGACTTCCAGCTGAATCTCATTGAGCACGAAATTCCCAGTGTCCGATCGTCCTGGTCCGGTTTTGGGCAGCGTGGGGTGGGTCAGCGCTTCGAGACGCAGCCCCGTGATGCGTGTGAGCGGTGTCGGGAAAGAAATCGTGTACTGTTCGGTCGGCATGCTTTCGGAAACCACGAGCTGCGATCCGTCCTCCAGAGTGCGAAAGACGGCTCCGCCGGTCGCCGTGGCCTGATCGACGGCAACGACCGTCCAGTTGACGGCGTCCTGCTGCGGCGGCGCACTCCCGGAATCCGCGGCCTCGCGCCGCGTCTTCTCATAGGCTGCGACGGCCGCCTCAGCGTCTGCGATCTGCCGTTCGAGTTCTGCCAGCTGCACGGCCTGTTCATGCGTCGGCACCGGAATCGTCGGGTCCACCGTATTGACGTCCCGCCCGCTGTTGAAGAAGGCAAACAGACGGTAGTACTCGTGCTGCGTGACGGGATCGTATTTGTGTGTGTGGCACTGAGCACAGCCGACGGTCAGTCCCAGCCAGACGGCTCCGGTGGTGTTGACGCGGTCAACGACGGCTTCATTCCGGAATTGCTCGTCGTCGGTTCCGCCTTCCTCATTGACCAGAGTATTGCGGTGAAATCCCGTGGCGACCCGTTGTTCCTGTGACGGCTGTGGCAGGAGATCGCCCGCAATCTGTTCGACGGTAAACTGATCGAACGGCATGTCGTTGTTCAGCGCGTTGATCACCCAGTCGCGAAACGGCCACAGCGACCGTTCCGAATCAATCGTGTAGCCATTCGTATCGGCATAACGCGCCTGATCCAGCCAGTGGCGTCCCCACCGTTCCCCGTAATGAGGGTTCATCAGGGTCCGATCCACCATTTGCTCGAATGCGTTCTCGGACGTGTCATTCAGAAATCGATCCACGTCCTCCACCGTCGGAGGCAGCCCGAGCAGATCCAGCGAAACGCGGCGGATGAGCGTGCTGCGGGAGGCTTCCGGGGCAGGGGAGATTCCGGCCTCGCTGAGTCTGGCCAGGACAAAACGATCAATGGCATTGCGGGGCCAGGCCGACTGCACGGCGGGCTCCTGTGGCCGGACGATCGGGCGGAAGGCCCAATGCTGTTCGTAATCTGCCCCCTGTCGGATCCACAATGTCAGCAGCGCCACTTCGCGCTCCGACAGCTTCAGTCCGGAATCCGCCGGTGGCATCTTCCGTTCGTCATCTGTCGATCGGATGCGGGCGATCAGTTCGCTCGTTTCCGGGTTGCCCGGAGTAATCGCCTGATGACCGCCCAGATCCGCCTGCGCACCCGCCGCGGTATCAAGCCTCAGGTCCGCTTCGCGAACCTGATCATCCGGGCCATGGCATTTGAAACAGGTGTTCGACAGAATCGGTCGAATGTCGCGACTGTAATCGATCGATGCGGGAAGCGGCGCCTCGCCGTTCCCGGTGCTGGCCTGCCCGGCGGTGACCTGCCCGGCGGTGACCTGTTCCGTGGTCACCTGTTCTGTGTTGACCTGTTCTGTGTTGACCTGTTCCGGCTCCGCAACGGCTCGCCCGGCAAGGACAAGAAGTGTGCCGGCACAGGTTACGACGGCCCGCAGCACTCCTGCCAGGGCTGCCGCTGATGCCGAGTGACCTCGGACTGAACCAGTACTCATTGGTAACGATCCTCGCAACAAATTCAGACGCGACCACGGGGATTGTACCAGAGAGAAACCGAGTATTCCCACCGATTTCTCGCCTGTCGACGAAAGAAACGGATCCCCGGAATCTGTAGTCCGTCCCGCCGCATACGGTTTCTGGCTGCATACGGTTTCTGGCCGGATGCGGTTTCCGCCAGGATGCGGCTTCCGCTCGGATTCCCGCCGATTTTGCCACGACAGCCGAATTCACCGCGGTTTATCTGCCGACTGGCCGCGACTAAGCTATGATTTCCTGAATCGGGGCACCGAAGTCGATTTCAAGGCGCTTATTCCCGGGGATCTCCAGTTCGCGTGAATTCAGGCCCAGCTGGTGGAGGATCGTGGCATGGACATCGGTCACATAATGCCGATGTTCCACGGCGTGAAAGCCGATTTCGTCGGTGGCACCGTGCGTGATTCCTCCCTTGAGACCGCCTCCCGCCATCCAGACAGTAAATCCATAAGGGTGATGATCGCGGCCGTCTGAACGTTCCGCTCCGGGTGTCCGACCAAACTCGGTGGCCCAGACGACCAGCGTGTCGTCCAGCATGCCGCGCTGTTTCAGATCCCGCAGCAGTCCGGCGATGGGCTTGTCGACGGCCCCGCACCGTGTGGAATGATTCTTCACCAGCTGGCTGTGGGCATCCCAGCCGTCATCATAAATCTGAACGAACCGAACACCGCGTTCGACCAGCCGCCGTGCCGCAAGGCTGTACCGTCCGACGCGTTCGGTCGCACTCTGGTCCAGGCCGTACAATTCCTGTGTTTCGCGGGTTTCATCGCTGAGCCGGACAACTTCCGGGACGGACATCTGCATGCGAAACGCCAGTTCGTAGCTGCGAATCCGCGCACGGAGGCCGGGATCGTCCGGATAGTCGACCCCGGCGAGGCCGTTCAGTTCGTGCAGCAGTGCCAGCTGCTGCTGCCGTTCGGCGATCGTGACACTGGTGCCGGGTGATCCGAAGGACAGCGGGTTGTTCGGATCGACTTCCAGATTCACCCCGGCATGTTCCGGTCCCAGATAGCTGGCTCCCTGACTGCCGACTCCGCCACAGCAGTCTCCGGGACCCTGTCCGAGGACGACAAACTGCGGCAGATTGTCATTCAGCGATCCCAGCCCATAATGGACCCACGAACCAATGGAAGGATGAAAACCGTCAAAGATATGACGCCCGGTATGGAATTGCAGTTGCGCGGCGTGGTCATTGTCTGTGGTCCACATCGACCGGACGACGGCAATATCGTCAATACAGCCGCCCACGTGTGGCCACCAGTCGCTCACTTCGATACCGCTCTGGCCACGGCGGCGAAACCCGACCTGACGCGGGTACAGCTGGGCCATCAGAGCCCGGGGAGTTCCGGCGAAATCTCGAACGTTGCGACGGTAAAACGGGGAATCGACAACCGTCGACTTGTAGGGAGATTCATCAATGGTCTTTCCGGCATACCGATCCAGAGCAGGTTTGGAATCGAAGCTCTCCAGATGACTTGTACCGCCCATCATGAAATACCAGATCACGCTTCGTGCTCTGGGCCGAAATGCGGACTGACCGTCGGGCGTCACATGGCGTGCGGCCGCCGCACTCGCGGCCGACGCACTCGCGGCTGCCGCGACTCCGTCACGCTGCAGCATGGCACCCAGTGCCAGGCCGGTAAATCCCATCCCGACGTCCGCAAGGCATGAGCGACGACTGATCTGAGTTCGCGGCATGTGATTCATGATTCCTCACCAGGGCGGAAAGCCCTTAATCGAAAGGAGCCTGTCGGCTCGTTGACAAAGCGTCGCTGACGTTATTCGCTTGCCTTCAAACATGCGCACCGTGCGAGCAGCTGGCAGAGTGCGACACCGGCAGAGTGAGCATCTGGCAGAGTGAAGCGCTAACGGATCGTCACGAAGTCGTTGTGGCTGTAAAGTGTGTGTACCAGGTTTTCTCTCGCTCGCTGACCGGCCACAGGCGATGGTCCGCGCCTGAGGTTCAGGTTGCCTGCGGGAAATGATGGGGGATCCGGCTGCTGGACAGCCGACTGATTCTGTTCGAG
>SYLK01000121.1 GCA_005809115.1 Planctomyces sp.
ATGGCGTCAGACGGGAGTATCCGAATTCAGCGCTAAACTGCAACCCATGTTGTCCCGGTTGCGTCCGAACCGTCCGAGTACCCTGGTGTGACGGTGGTGTGACGGCAGGCGTCGGATTTGACGCCAGCCCGCCGGACGCGTAACTTCAGCAGCCAGCCGAGCGCAATTCCTCCCTGCGGCGCGACGCGCCACAAATCAACGACCTGGTCCTGCGGAGCCTCTGCCATGCAACTGAATCTCGTACCAGCAATGACCACGCGGACCGGAACAAATCGACCGCGTGTGCGGTTATCGCTGCTGATTCTGCTGACCATCGCACCGGCAGTCCCGGGCATCTCGCCGTGTGCCCTCGGCAGCGGTGTGGGCGGCAGCGCTGGAGCCCAGCCGACATGGAAGGCGGGAGTAGCCACCGAAGTCATCACGCCGACGACGCCGGTATGGCTGGCCGGCTACGGTTCCAAACGGGTCCCGGATGGCAAGCTGCATGACCTGTGGATGAAGGCCCTCGCGCTGCAGGCTCCGGACGGCGCGACGGCGGTGCTGGTGACCAGCGATTTTCAGGGTGTTCCGCAGAGCATGAGCGATCCCGTGTTTCAGCAGCTCAAGGCAGACTACGGACTCGAACGGCACCAGGTGATGATCACATTCTCGCACAATCACTGTGGCCCGCGACTGGGAGATGACCTGCAGGACTATTATGTCGTCGAGGCCGAGCAGGAAGCACTGATTGCCGAGTACACCCGTCTGATGCAGGTCCGGATGGTTGAGATGATTGGTCGCGCCCTGGCGGACCTGAAGCCGGCCGTGCTCCGGCAGGGACAGGGCGTGGCGACGTTCGCGGTCAATCGCCGCAACAATCGCGAGGCTGACATTCCGGCCCTGCTCGCCGCCGGGACTCCGCTCGTCGGCCCCGTCGATCATTCCGTCCAGATCCTCACGGTGACGCGCCCCGAGGGAAAGCTGACCGCGGTCCTGTTCGGGTACGCCTGTCACCCGACCACACTCAGCTTCATGACGTGGTGCGGTGATTACCCGGGCTTCGCACAGCTCGAGATTGAAAAGAACCACCCCGGCACGGTGGCAATGTTCGTCAACACCTGCGGTGGCGATCAGAATCCTCTGCCCCGCCGCAAGGTGGAACTCTGCGAACGCTATGGAAAAATGCTGGCCCAGGGGGTCGAGGAGGCTCTCCTGCAACCGCTCACACCCGTCTCGCCCGGCCTGAAGACGGCCTTTGAACTGATCGACCTGCCGTACCTCAAAGTCATGACACGCGAGGAACTCGTCGCGTTCACGCAGGAGCCCGGGGAAATTCGGGCTCGCTGGGCCGGCCGCATGCTCGAAAAACTGAATCGGGGGGAACAATTTGAATCGGCTTATCCGTACCCGGTCCACGCCTGGCGTCTGGGGTCCGAGATGCTGTTCATCGGGATGGGCGCTGAAACTGTCGTCGACTATGCGCTGCGTTTCAAAGCCGAATTCGGCCCGGGCACGTGGGTCATGGGGTATGCTGATGACATGATTTCGTACATTCCGTCGCGCCGGGTCTGGGAGGAGGGCGGTTATGAAGGCGGATCGAACCTGTATGAGTATGGTCGTCCGGCGCTCCGCTGGGCCGGGGACATTGAAGACCGGATTGCCGCGTCGGTGCGGAAACTGGCCGCCGCCGTTTCCGCTCCGTCGGTCGCCGTTTCTGCGGCAGCTCCGGACGATCCACCAAAGTTCGACTGGGTCAAGGTCACCGGTGCCGCGGGATGGCAGCCCCGAGATTCCAGCGGGGAAGTCGCCTTTCGCGACAAACTCTGGATCTTCGGCGGCTGGTTTGACTCTTATGCTGCTCCACCCCGCGACGTCTGGAGTTCAAGTAACGGTCAGACCTGGGAACTGGTGACTCAGGAAGCCCCCTGGAAGTACAGCGACCTGCCGATGACGGCAGTCTTCCGCGACCGGATGTGGATCATGGGCGGCTGGTACAACGGGCGGCTCGCAGGCCACGGTGCGACCAGCGAAGTCTGGTCGTCGGAAAACGGGAAGGACTGGGACCAGGCCACTCCGGCTGCTGGGTGGAGTCCCCGCATCGCGGCCGCGTCCGTGGTTTTCAGGGATCGGCTGTGGGTCCTCGGAGGCACGGAAAACTACTATTTCGGAGACAGCAGCAGCCTCCGGAACGACGTCTGGTCGTCAGCCGACGGGACCACATGGCGGCAGGAAATTGCTCAGGCACCGTGGTCACCCCGCGCTTATTTGCAGGCGGTCGTGCACGATGACCGGATCTGGGTCATGGGAGGAGGCAACTATGTTCCGGAATATCACGCCACGAATGACGTCTGGTGCTCTGCTGACGGAATTCACTGGGAGGAAGTCACAGCCGAAGCACCCTGGTCGCCCCGACTGTGGTTCTCGGCCGTGACCTATCGCCATCAGATGTGGGTCCTCGGCGGCTGGTCCAATCATCCGTCGCGCAACTGGGGCGACGTCTGGTACTCGGCAGACGGAAAAGCCTGGACGCAGCTCCGGTCGGATACGGTCTGGAAGGAACGGCATGAGCATTCGGCGTTCGTGTTTCAGGACCGGATTTTCGTGGCCGGCGGGCACGCGCAGCCGCTCAGCAGCGAAGTCTGGTCCCTCTCGATGCCAGCCGATTTCGCAAACACTGCAGGCGCGAGCCGAACGCCCGTCTCCGGGCGCTGATCGGGCACCGCAGTGAACGGTATTCCCTGGTCGGAACACACTTCGGAAGGCATCCCCGTCTGAATTGCGAAGATCTGAACGAAACCGACAACACAGGGAGTTGCTGTGTTGCGGGTCGTCAGGGTACACTGCCGATCCCCTTCAGGTCACGTTGCTGAAGTCGCCCCCAGGAGTCTCTCTGAATTCCGACAGGCGGATCGTTTTCGGAGCGGCGGCAAACAGGCAGGTTGCCCAGCGGGCGGCTCGGCGGGAGCCTTGCCCTGCCATGTATCTCGCTCGCAGGTATTCAGACAGACTCCTGGTGATAATCAGGTGAATCGCCCTCGGGTCTGCATCAGCGTTCGGCAGCATGGAGTCGGCGGTGGCTTCAGGTCAGTAATGGAGTGATACCCATGGCGGAATCCTCGGAACCAGTTCAGCAACAACCGACGCCACTCAGAAGGATCGCGGACTTTACCCTGATCCGAGAGATTGGTCGGGGTGGGATGGGGATCGTCCATGAGGCCATCCAGGATTCCATGGAACATCGTCCCGTCGCCCTGAAGGAGCTGGTTCTGGTCGGTGTCGTGGATCCGCAGCGTGAGATTCGCCGATTTCGCAAGGAAATCTCGGCGATGTCTCAGCTGGATCACTCGAACATCGTGCCCATTATCACGATGGGCAATGACGGGCACACCTATTTCTTCACGATGAAGCTGATTCGTGGAATCAACCTCAGAGAGATCATTGCGAGTACAATGAGTCTGGTGAAAGCGGCA
The DNA here is from genome assembly GCA_005809115.1 of Planctomyces sp. GTDB lineage: Bacteria > Planctomycetota > Planctomycetia > Planctomycetales > Planctomycetaceae > F1-80-MAGs062. Next base: position 3,450 of record SYLK01000121.1, read on the forward strand.
GCTCCTCGCCGATCAGGAGACACCCCGCAACTGACCGATGCGACCGTTATCGCCGAGCCGGAACATTCGAATGCCGCACCGACGGTGTCGATGACGGTTCGCCGCGACCCGACGCGCGATTCGTATGCTTCGAACGAGTTTGTGGAACTGATGTCGAGCCGGCGGTCACTGCCGGGTGTCCGGATTGTGCTGCAGCAGGTCACGCGAATTGGCATCCAGGCAGCCGAAGCGCTGCACCACGCGCACCAGCTGGGAATCGTGCACCGCGACGTCAAGCCGGCGAATCTGTTGCTGGACGAGGACAATCGGGTGTGGGTGACGGACTTTGGTCTGGCCCGTGTGGTGGGGGATGACGGGCACACGTTGCCGGGGCAGCTGGTCGGGACGCTCCGGTACATGAGTCCGGAACAGGCGTTGTCGGGGCGGGTGGTGGTCGACCAGCGGACGGACATCTTCTCCCTGGGAGTGACGCTGTACGAGTTTCTGACGCTGCGGCGTGCATTCGAGGGAAATTCTCAGTCGGACATCATTCACAATGTGTGTTTTCACGACCCGCCGCCGTTACGGCGGGTGAATCCTGCGATTCCGGAGGACCTGGAGACCATCATTTCGAAAGCGATGTCCAAGGCGCCGGAGGAACGCTATCAGACGGCGCAGGAGCTGGCGGAGGATCTGCGGCGATTCGAGAAGGACGAGGCTATCGTGGCCAGGCGTCCGACGGTGATTCAGCGATGTCGGCGCTGGCTGCGGCGTCACCGCGGTCTGGCCACTGCGGCCGCTGTGATGGTAGCCATTATGAGCGTCGTGTCGACAGTTTCAGTGGCGGTCGTGTCAAATTCTCTCGTGGCCGTGACCGAGGAGAAGGACCGGGTCGAGGCGCTGCTGGAACAGTCCGAGGGGCTGCGGCTGGTGGCGAATTCGACTCTGCAGCTGAGCGGAAATCCGGGATTGGCGCTGGCACTGGCCGTTCACGGCGCCGAACTGCATCCCTGTCTGGAAGCCAACAACGCACTTCTGGCGGCACTGGGCGAAATTCATGAACTAAAGACCATTCTGCCAGGGAGTGATTTACGCACTGCGGGTGTCGCAGTTCATCCGGACGGCAACACCTGCGTGACAACGGTCTCTCCATCGTACTCCGGAAAGGGCAGTTTCCCGGCGCTCGTGTCAAATCTGTCGACGGGAGAAAAACTGCTGACGCTGGATGATGGTACAGCGATCACCGCCGCGGCCTACAGTCCGGATGGGCGACTGATCCTTTCCGCCTCGATGCCCGGAACACAGCCGGCGAGGACGCCGACGAGTCCGGACGAACAACTCGCATCCGTCTCGCTCTGGGACTCGCTCACAGGAAGGCGAATCGCCCGCCTTGAAGAGGCTGTTGTGACGGCACCGGTCAGCACTCAGGCTTTCAGCCGGCACAGCGAGCTTGTCGTGCTGCCGGGCGCCGACGGCACGGCACGCATTTATGCCACAGCCGACGGCAGGCTGAGCTTCGCCCTTGCCGGGGCATCCGGGCGAGTCCTCTACGCGGCCTTCAGCCGGAATTCCGATCGCATCCTGACGATTGCTGATGACCAGACGCTGCGGGTCTGGGACGTTCGCGACCGAACGCTGTTCCGAGAGCTTCCGTTGGAATCGGCGGCGGCTGGAAGTGTCACCGCGGAGTTTTTCGGCGATGAGGACGCGCTGATAATTTCCGAGGAAACCGGGATCCGTGTGGTTTCGACTGTGACCGGACAGCAACTGAATCCGGAGCATTGGTCAGAGAGGGCAGCTGTTGTCAGCCGGGATGGACGACGCGCTGCTTTGTTCAGTCGCTTTGGACGACAGGTCCAGCTGCGGGACGCGAAAACGTTCGCCCCGGTTTCGGTCTGCAAAGTCCTCGAGCCCATCAACGACGTGGCATTCTCACCGGACGGCCGGCGCATTTCTGTGGCCACGCAGCGCCAGGCCTATGTGTTCGCCACCGACACCGGAGAATTGCTGGCGACGCTGTCGGGGCATACTCGGTCTGTCCGCAGTGCGACATTCCTGCCAGACGGACAACAGCTCGTGACCGCATCCGACGACTCCACAATTCGAGTCTGGTCGGTTCGTTCCGGGGACGAGAGGCGCACTCTGATGCAGCTCGCGGAGACGAACGTTCCTCCGGTTTATTCTGTCAGTGAGGACGGGGAGACCATCCTGGTATCCTCCGACTTTCGGTATCTTAATGAACAGTGGAGTTCCGACGGCGACCTGATTCCAGGCAACATTCCGGGGCGTATTGCAGAAAAAGCGGTCAGCGATCTTCGGCTGATCACCACCACGGAAGATCGTGCAACTCTCTGGGACCTCAGGACCTCCGAAAAACTGCAGGAAATCCGATTCCCTTCCAGTGCCGTGCGCGAAGCGCACCGTGTACCCGGGACGGCGACGGCGGTGATCCTGATCGAAGGCGGTTCCGTCTTCCTGTGGAACACCGAAACGAATCAGACTCAACCGGTCCGAGACACCTACGGCGCGGCTCTGGACTGCGACATTGACCCGCACAGTGGCCGTGCCGGCCTCGCATTTGCCAGTGGGCACTGTGTGGTTCTGGACCCCGGAACAGGATCAGAGAAACGGGTGCTTCGTCACGACGGGCGGGTTGTGAGGGTAGATTTCAGCAACGATGGCAGGAAAATTCTGACGATTGACGATCGTCATGTCGGGCGAATCTGGGATGACTCCAGCGACAACGTCCCGGCATTGACCCTGCAGAGCCCGCAGTATCTTTTCAATGCGGGAGTGTTCAGTGCGGACGACAGAAAGGTTCTGGCCTGGAATACGACGGCCAGGGCCGTGGTCAGTTGCTGTGATTCTCAGACCGGAGAACTTCTGCACGCGACAGCATCTCCAGTGACCAATGCGAACGTTGTGGTGCACCCAGGGCGGTCACTCGCGGCCGTCTCATCGCGCTACGATGGGACCAAACTCTGGGATCTTGAGACTCGCGAGGAACATCGCCTGACTGCCGCGGGCACTGTCAGTGCGGCGTTTCTGGGCGACCGGCTGATGGCTGTGGGGGTCAGCCGACAGCCACTGTTTGGTGGATTTCCCTGGCTGGGGGAGTTCAATGACAGCGTCCCACAACTGAAGGTCTGGGACATCAACAAACGGGAAGAATCGACAACGAAGCCCCTGCAGGGCGAACCGCTGAAGGTGGTCGCGGACCAGAAATCAGGACGTGCCGTCATCTCAATGAAGCAGCATGAGGCCGAGGTGGTACAGTTCCGTGACGGCCTGCGGCTGGCGGCGGCAGGAATCCACTCTGCCCCGGTCGTCTTTCAGGGGTTTGCTGCCAGAGGGACGCGGATCGTTACAGCCTCGTGGGACGGAACTATATCCGTTTGCGCACTGGATGGCCGGCGTCTGCACCTGCTCCAGGGGCATCAGCATCCGGTGAATGGTGGCGCAATCAGTCCTGACGGGGAATCCTTCGTTTCCTTTGATTTGTCAGGCCTC
>SYLK01000122.1 GCA_005809115.1 Planctomyces sp.
AAGACCTGATCGATCCAGCGGGATGTCAGCAGAGGTCTCGCGGCGTCATGCACGGCGACGAAATCGGCGACCGGCTGAACGGCTTCCAGTCCACGGCGCACGCTTTCCGCCCGGGTGGCGCCGCCGGTGACAACGGTCAGATCCATGAAGGCCAGGCTGGCTCGAAACTGTTCGCGAAACCAGTCGACATCGTCCGCCGCGAGCACGATGATCGTCTGACAGACATCGTCGCGATTCAGGAAATGCTCAGCCGCGCGAATCCAGACGGGACGTCCTCGCAGTTCCACAAACGGCTTTCTGCGACGAAAACCCGAGAGCCGGGTACTCTGACCGGCAGCGGGCAGGATCACCGCGAATTTTGGCATCGTGTTTCTCGCTGGACGGAACCGAACCTCAGGCAGAACGTGCGCCGAGGCGCAGGCGAATCCTGTCGAACTCGGCCGTCATCTCAATCCTCGCTTTGGTAAATCCGGCTGGTGTGGGGTTTGGCTGACGTACGTAGTCCAGCACGATCTTTTCCGCCGCCGCCAGTGCCACGCAGACGTCAGGGACCTCCGAGGCGATCTCCACAGGAATGGTCGTGACCCCGTTGCAGTCACCATGCAGCAGTTCGTTCGGACAGACTGTGATGCCGCCCACGGACACGGCGGTATTGACCTGCAGAATGTGGCAATACCCATGCGAACAGCAGGCTCCGGCTGTGAAGGCGGGAAATCCGATGGCGCGTACCTGATCAAGATCGCGCCCCGTCCCTGAGGTGATCAGTCCGGTTGCGCCGAACTGCCGGTATGTGGTACACATGACCTCACCAAATGTCGCCGCGGCTGAGGGACTGTCAAGGTCCTGAAACACCACCACCGGAGGCCCCGACAGATTGTCCAGAACCGCCAGCGGTCCCTCAAGCCCCGAATAGGCTGACCCGGCGACCGGTGACCGCTGCGACCGGAACGTCGATGTCAACGCAAATCCAACCATCGGAGGCAGCTCCGGGAAGCAGGCACGGATCGACTGGTCCATGTAACCGGTATTGCGAGGCCGCACCGCAAACAGCTCGATCGCGTTGCAGATTGTGGGAGTGTCGTATTTTCTGAGTTCCGCCAGCGTCTGAGCAGATATTTCGATCACCGTTTGCCTCGCTATCAGAATCTGAAAAAGCAGGTTTGCCGTGCAGCACCCGGGTTCACCAGCACCCGGGTCTGCTCGGGCACAGGTGTCCCGTGCTGCTGGAATGTCGTGTCGCGGATGGCCATCATAACGTGGACGGCAATCTGATTACCACGGATCCGGCTACGGAACGGCAGGAAGTTTGCCCGGGTGCATTGGCGGCGTCTGTGCCGCGGCGTATGATCTGCACAGGTGAGCCGGAGCTGCTTGCCGCCTTTTCTGATTCTCGGAAAGATTCCCGGCAGTGTCTGCGGCTTCTCACTACACCGTCCTAGCACGAAGATATCGCCCCCAGGCGTTCGGCGATCTCGTGGGTCAGGAGCATGTGGCTCAGGCTCTCAGGAATGCGATCCATTCCGACCGCGTGGCACATGCGTATCTGTTTACGGGGGCTCGGGGTGTCGGAAAGACTTCGGCCGCACGGATCCTGGCAAAGGCACTGAACTGCCCGCACGTCAATGACGGCGTTCCCTGCAATCAGTGTGAAATCTGCCAGGGAATCTCGGCTGGCAACGACGTTGACGTGATGGAAATTGACGGGGCATCGAATCGCGGAATTGACGACATTCGGTCTCTGCGGGCCAATGTGGGAGTCCGCTCGATGCGGACCAGGTACAAGGTCTACATCATTGATGAAGTGCACATGCTCACGCGTGAGGCCTTCAACGCGCTGCTGAAGACACTTGAAGAACCACCCCCGAACGTCAAGTTTGTATTTTGCACGACGGAACCCAACAAGGTTCCGGATACGATTCTGTCGCGGTGTCAGCGGTTTGACTTTTCGGCCATCGGCGATGCTTCGATCTCGCATCGCCTGGCAGAAATCGCGCTGGCCGAGGGTTTTGAGGTGGCTGCTGACGCACTGGAACTGGTGGCGCGCCGCGCGCGAGGATCCATGCGCGACGGTCAATCGCTGCTTGACCAGCTGCTTGCATTCAGTCAGGGAACAGTTCACGCCGATGACGTCCATCGGATGCTGGGTACGGCCAGTGATGAGCGGCTGGTGACCCTGTTCACCGCCATTGCAGAGCACCGTCCGGGAGAAGTGCTGAGCCTGATCGAGACGTACGTCGCCGCGGGCGTTCAGTCCGGTGAACTCGTCGATCAGTCGCTGGCCTACGTCCGTGATCTGATGGTCGTGCTGTGCAGCGGCGGGAATGCGATTCCACTGGCCAGCGTCAGCAGCCGGTTCGCGGAGCAGATGGCAGAACAGGCGGCCAGGCTCAGTATGCATTCGGTCATGGCGGCATTTCAGATCCTGGCGGAAGCAAAAAACCAGATGTTTCGCACGACGTTCGGTCGTACGATTCTGGAAATGGCGCTGGTCCAGCTGACTTTGCTCGAAAACCTCAGCGCCATCAGTGAGCTGTTGTCCGGAAAACTGCCCGCTTTGCCGGATCTGCCCCGAACGGACAATCCGGGTGCCCGCGCGGCGCTTCCTCCCGCAGCTCCCACCGTTGCGGTTGCGGTCGCCCCGCAGGCTCAACGTCAACCTGAACCTGAACCTGTGCTATCGACCCGGATGCCGGCGGCGGTCCGGGTGTCGGAGCCCGTACCGGATCCGGCGGGGGCGTCGGCCGAACCTCGGCTGGCCTCGGGAGATCGAGAGCCAGGTGCCACGGATAAAGCAGCAACGGTGGTCCCTGCAGTCGTTTCGGCGGCACCGACAAATCCTTCCGCGGAGGTCGTGACTTCGGAAATTGCCGCTGCGGCCGAATCGGCGGCCGGAACAGCGGATTCCGCGGATCGAGAACCGAGCCAGAAATCACAGGAACTCGGCGGTACCGGTAAGGCACAGCCGCCGCAAAAAAAAAACGCTGAAACAGTGAAGTCAGACAGATCGCCGAAGAATCACGAACGGGACGTGTCGGTCAATCTGATCCATGAAGTGGATCCCGCCTGCGATGCATTTGTTCGCCATGTCGTGGGGGTATTCGGAGCGACGGTCGTGAAAATCATGCCGGCTCCGGCCCTGAATCCTTCAGAAAACGCAGAAAGCACAAACTGATGTTTAAGGGACTCGGAAACCTCACCGGAATGCTGCAGCAGGCACGCGAAATGCAGGAAAAGATGTCAGCCGTCAAGGATCGAGTGGCCGGGATCCGGGTCGAGGGGAGTTCTGGCGGCGAAATGGTTCGCGTTCAGGCGACAGGTGACCTGACCATCACCGGCGTCACGATCGAACCGTCGCTCCTGGAATCGCCGAATCGCGAACTGCTGGAAGACCTGGTCACTGCAGCAGTGAATCAGGCCCTGTCAAAAGCCAAAGAGGCGGCTGCTCAGGAGATGGCGCAGGTGACCAGCGGACTCAATCTCCCCGGACTGCAGGACGCCCTGTCGAAACTGGGCCTTGGATGAGACTTGCCCGAGGCCCGCGTGCCGCGTCCCGCAACTTGCCCGGGAATCGGGTCGAGACGATTGCAGAAACAATGCGGATTAAACCGATTTTGCTAAGAATTCGGGCTGATCACACCGATAACAAGGGATAAGCGCCGGGACAGAGGGTGCAGCTGTGAGTTCTTTGGCAATTCGACTTGAAAGTATGATCAGATGTGATCTGGCATTGCGTTCAGTACTCTGAGGCAAGTTGTCGGAGGCGGCTGGAAGCAGCCGGAATGAACGGCAAGTGGGTTGACAGTAACTCCTGACGAATCATACACTTGTAGCGTTTTCAGGACATTCCTGCCGCCAGATGGTTCGTGCTCAGGAGAAAAGCGTCGTGACGAAGAAAGAGATCGTTAAGGCGATTTCCGACCAGATGGGTGTGACCCAGCTGACGACGAAAGAGATCGTTCAGAAGACGTTTGATGCGATCATCGAGACGCTGGTGGAGGATCGACGGATCGAGTTGAGGAACTTCGGGGTCTTCGAGGTCCGCAAGCGGGCGGCGCGTCGAGCGCGAAATCCGCGGACGGGCGGACAGGTGGAAGTACCAGCGAAGTTTGTGGTGACATTCAAGCCGGGCAAGGAGATGGAAGAGAAGGTTCGGATGCTGGAGCTTCAGGAAGCGGCGAAGCGTGCGACAGCACGTCGCGAGTCGTCTTCCCGACCGGCGGCGACTGCCGGAGGGACACCGGGGTCAATGGCCCGTCGCGAGGCGTCAAAGTCGACGGTCGGCGAGATAACTCCCGGATCCAGTCGGGCTGGTGGTGGTCGTCCGCCGGATACGGCGGACCAGGGCGTTTGAAAGACTGGGTCCTTTGGCGGCGGATGTCAGGTCGCACCCGATCATACTTTCAGGTCGAGTATTCAATTCGCATGGCGCGATTGAAGCCGATTCCGTTTACTGTGAAGTATTTTCCGAGTGTATTGCACGCGTGACCAGAGAATTCTGTCAGCGGGCATTCGGGGTCCAGGGAAGGACGCGATGATGTCGTTGCGAAAACAACTGATTGCCTGCCTGTTGCTGGTGAGTGCCGCCGTGAACCTGGGCTGTGCCACGCCGATCTGGTCGCCGTCTCCCAACGTCAGAGCCCGGCAGCTGATCTACGCCTCAGAGAGCATGCGGCATATTCCCGAGATCTGGGAGCGGATCTGGGGACTGGAGTTGCCGGACCTTGCGACACCCTATCGCGTGCATGGCGGTGTGATCTGACGGACGTGCTGTGGTGGGTCTGCCATCGAAGATCCTCGGGCAGACGATCCGTCGGATGAGTCTCGGCGCTCGCAACCCATGCCCGCAGGTTGTGCGCCGGGCCACTCGACGGGCAGGGATTTCACACGGCCGCAGATTCAGGGCAGTCACAGATATTCGGCAGCCAGGATGGAGTCTCGGCCCGTCCTGGCCGCGAGGTCTGACTGTGGGTACCTCGAGCCTTCAGCACGGATGATTTTACGCTGCCGAACCGGCACTGCCCATTCGGCACTGCCGCACGGGTACTGCGTGACTGGATCTTTGCCTGCGGATATTGGTATCAGTCGTGGAGATCCGGATGGCTGTCGGTGGGATCCTCCGATTCGCTCCGGCTGTTGCGGTCGAGGTTGTCTGAGCCGTTGTCTGTGGTATTGTCTGACGCGGACTGGTCAGCCACAGTGTCGGGGTCTGTTGAGTCGGCAGCGGGCGGAGCTGATTCGGGGCCTCTCGGCGCCGCGACGGCAGCGAGCGTTTCCGAATCGAATGCGTCACTGGGGATGACAGCGCAGGAAGCGAGGGTATCACCGTCGTCGAGGCGAATGATGCGTACTCCCTGTGTATTGCGGCCGATCGTCGGGATGTCGGCCGCCCGAATTCGCTGGATCTTTCCGCGGGACGTGATCATCAGCACATCATCATCGTCGCAGACAGACAACACGTCCACAACTCGGCCGTTGCGTTGAGTCGTCTTGATATCGCGCAGGCCCTTTCCGCCTCGACGCTGGCGTCGGTACTGCATGTTGCTGCCTGGGGTCGCTTCGTCGGATTCGGCGGATGACTCGGGGGCAACTGCCTCATCCGACGCAGGTTCGTTCTCGACGGCATCGTCAGCCGCAAGTTCACCGGGGCCAAACGGAGTGCGTTTGCCGTAACCGAACTCGCAGATGCTGAGGAGGGTACGATCGCAGTCGGCGACCACCATCCCGACGACGATTTCGTCGCCGGACAGGGCCATTCCCTTGACGCCGCGCGTCGCCCTGCCGAGCGGGCGCGCATCTTCGTGGGAGAAGCGGATCGCCATGCCACCGGACGTGGACAGAACCACATCCTGCTCGCCGCAGACGATTCGCACGTCGATGAGCGCATCGTCATCATCCAGACGAATGGCAATAATTCCGCCCTTCATGGGACGTCCGTAGGCGGACAACGAGGTTTTCTTGACGATCCCGCGGCGGGTCGCGATCACAAGATACTGATCATCCGGGAAGTGCCGCACGTTGAAGCAGTTGGCGATCGCTTCACCTTCCTCAAGGGCAATCACATTGGCGAGGGCTCGTCCTTTTCCGGTGCGTGCCTGCAGAGGCAGGTCATAGACCTTGATCCAGTGTACGCGTCCCCGGTCGGTGAACAACAGCAGAAAGTCGTGTGTACTGCTGACGAACAGGTGCTGGCTCGGATCTTCGTCATCTGACTGCGCTCCGCGAATGCCCTTTCCTCCGCGATTTTGCGCCTCATACACATCCAGCGGCGTTCGTTTGATGTATCCTCGCTGGGACAGCGTCACGACCATCGGCTGTTCCGTGATCAGCGATTCCTTATCGTATTCGCCCAGCTCCTCATCAGAGATTGTGGTGCGGCGCCGGTCGCTGAATTTCTGTTTCAGTTCGTCCATGTCAGAGCGAATGACCGCACGCATCCGGGCTTCATCCGACAGCAGTTCGAGGTATTCGGCGATGTCAGACAGCAGTCGGCTGTGTTCACTTACCAGCTTCTCGCGTTCCAGATTGGCCAGAGACCCGAGCTGCATCGACACGATGGCTTCCGACTGATTGGCGGAAAGCGAGTATTCAGTCGCCTGACCGTTTTCCTGCACGAACGCCTGGAAACCCTCGTTGCCCAGAGCACGTGCCACCAGCTCTGCCGGAATCGGGATCTGCTGCAGCGCTTCCTTTGCCGCAGCGCGACTGGCGGACTCGCGGATCGTGCGAATCACACGGTCGATATCGATCTGAGCCAGCAGCAGACCCTCAACCGTGTGTTTCCTCCTGCGGGCCTCGCGGAGCTGAAACTCGGTCCGCCGCCGGATCACCTCGACCCGATGACGAATAAAGGCATCCAGCATCGCGCGCAGCGGCAACAGCCGGGGCCGATTGCCATCCAGCGCCAGCAGGATCATGCTGACAGTGGTCTGCAGCGGCGAATACTGGAACAGCTGGTTCAGAACGACGTCCCGATCCGCATCACGCTTCAGTGTAATGTGCAGCCGCACCTGCCACTGCGGGACATTGCGGTCGGTCAGGTCCGTGATGCGCGCAATCCCCCGGATGCGTTCGTCCCGCACCAGCAACTCCAGCTTCTCGCGAATCCGGTCGCGAGTTTCCAGGTAGGGAATCTCGGTCACCACAATCACATCCGCATTTTTCTCCGTCTCGAAATGCGTTCGTGCGCGGAGCGTGATCGTGGCACGGCCTGTCATGTAGGCGAGCCGCACGCCCATGCGTCCACAGATGATCCCGCCCGTCGGAAAATCCGGTCCCGGCAGGACTTCCAGCAGGTCGTCCAGAGTGCAATCCGGATCATCAATAATCCGCATCACGGCATCACAGACTTCACTCATATTGTGCGGCGGAATGCTGGTGGCCATCCCGACCGCGATTCCGTTGGAGCCATTGACCAGGAG
>SYLK01000123.1 GCA_005809115.1 Planctomyces sp.
ATCCGCTCAGTATGACCGGCAGCCACGCGGCCAGATCCGGACGCAGAAATCCGGTGTTGCCCAGAGCGAGGCTGGCCTGGGTCCCGGCGTAGAAACTTCCCAGAACTCCGGCGCAGACTGCCATATTTGCGATCAGACTCACGGATTCTCGCCGGAGCACAAGCGGAAGTGCCATGGTAATGCTGAGCAGGCAGAGGACCGGTCGGGTAATCCGGGCATGCAGGGCTACGCTCTGGCTGCGGACGGGAATGGGGCCGGTGGCCGGATTCCGAATCCACTGCACGAGCTGCCAGGATGAGAGCATTTTCATGGGCCGCCCCCGAAAGTACAGCTGACTGCAGCTGAATTCCGACCGCACGAAGAGATCTCGGCCATTCTCATGGGGAATCACACGCTGCCGACCTCGCTCCGTCAGAATCTTCGGATCAAATACCCCCGTGAGGTTCCGCAGCAGCCAGCCGGATGGACGACGTTCGGTGGCTGCGAGAAAAACGGCTGACTCGGATGTGAGTGTACAGGACTGACTGGTCAGCTGCGGTGTGGGCAGCGTGAAGACCGGGGCCACCAGAGTGTCCTGTGCCACGATGACCCTGCGAGCGTCGATATGCATCAGGTCATTGGAGTAGTCATAGCCGGGCTCGACTTCCTGCTGGCTGGCCGTGTCGCTCCCTCGCGGCGCCTGCAGTTCAGCCGCTATCAGAGGAATCACAACCTCCTGATTCAGAATCAGCAGCAGATTCAGCGCAGCAGCGGCGAGAATCAGTGGCTTCAGCAGCCGGAACGCCGGAATTCCCGCTGCGAGAATCGGGTAGGTCTCCGAATTCTTCTGCAACAATGCCAGCACCGTGATCACGGCGATCACAATCAGAACCGGCCCGGCCATTTCAAAGAATTCCGCCGTTCGAAACAGGTAATACCGAGCAATTCCGCCAAACAGCGCCGGCAGCGACGACGTTCCATGCTGGAAGTCGTCAATATTGGTGAACAGATCGATGACCACGTACAGGCCGTAGGCAGCCACAAAGAACACGCCAAACGTGTGCAGCATGCGGCTGACAAGGTAACGGTCAAATGTCGTCATCATCCTGTGGCTGATCCTGCCCCTCCCGTTCTTCACGGTCCGATCCGTCCGTGGCACTGTGCTGACTGGCACTGAACGAACCAGCACTGTTCTGACCGGTACTGAGTGAACCGGCAATGAGTGAACCGGGGCGTCAGGTCCGGATCCCGGCACGAAACGCCACGCTGACCCGACCGCTGTCGGTCGCTGGGGACGCTGCATTACAGTCGACCAGCCGTGTGCGGGTCAAGATGGGTTCAGGATGTGGTCCGGAAGTGGCTGAATCCGGGGTAACAGAGGCCGGTCCTTAGAACCCCTGACAAAACCTCCGTGGCCGCGGAGGTTTTGTCAGGGGTTCTAAGCGCCAGAGACTGCCGAGCCGGGCGTCACAGAAAATCCACGGTGACTGTGTCGGCCAGCAGGAAGCCCTCCCGCGTCAGGCGGAGGTGATCCGCGGTCAATTCCAGCAGTCCGCTGGCGAGATGCCGCTGAACGGCGTCCGGTGCCAGTGTCTCCACGGGCATACCGAACCGGTTCCAAAATGACTTTCGGTCAAGCCCATCCACGGTTCGCAGGGCCAGCATGATGAATTCTCGAGCCCTGTCCTGTGCATCGAGTTGTTCGGAGTCGTCGAGGCACGGCAGTCCCTGCTGCCAGGACCTGAGCCAGCGAGGGATGCTGCGACAGTTCGTGGACCGGACGCCGCCGATGTACCGGGCCGCTCCCGGTCCGAATGCGAAGTACTCGTTGCCAGCCCAGTACGTCTGATTGTGACGGCAGCGGAATCCTGATTGTGCAAAGTTGGAGACTTCGTATTGCGCAAATCCGGCTGCCGACAGCCGATCAATGGCGGATAGATACATGTGTCGTTCCGTTTCTTCCGGTAAACTCGTCAGCTGGCCACTGCGTTCCCGGCGAAAAAACGGTGTGCCCTGCTACCACGTGAGCCCATACGTGGAAACATGGGTCAGTTCGAGTGCAACGGCGGTCTGCAGCGTCCGCAACCAGGATTCTTCGGTCTGACCCGGTACGGCAAAGATCAGATCGACGGACAGAGTCAGCAGGATCTGTCGGCAGCGGTGAATCGTGTCGATTGCCTGCACGGCGGTATGCTGTCGCTCCAGTACTTGCAGGCACTGATCGTCGAAGGACTGGACGCCGAGGCTCAGTCGATTCACACCGGCGTCACAGAGAACCTGCAGCCGTGCATCGCACAGTCCATCCGGGTTGGCTTCCACTGAGTACTCGCCGCCAGGAACCAGGTCGAAGTACTCTGCCACCAGAGCCAGGAGTTCCGCAAGGCCATCGGGCGGCAGATGGGTCGGTGTGCCGCCGCCGATGAAAATGGATTCGACTTCCATCCGGTGGCCGCTGCGCAGCGGAGCGGCGGCCCGCATTTCATTTGACAGGGCGGTCAGGTATTCCGGAATCAGCTGATCCCGTCCGGCGATCACGGCAAAGTCGCAATATCCGCAGTGATGTCGACAGAACGGCACATGCACATACACAGCGCGGGGTGAGTCGGCAGGGCGCTGCGGCAGTGCGGTGTCCGTCGGTTGCGGAGTCTTCATGTGGCCGGTGCAGGTGCCGCAGGGTGGCCAGTCACGGGGGGAATGTAGCGATTCGTCAGTTCCAGATAGTCCTCGCGAACGGGGCTGAAGACATCCAGCACCGTGGCCGGGCCATTGACCGCCACGGCCCGATGCGGAGTATTCGGGGGGATCAGAAACAGCGAACAGGCGGATACCGTGCGAGTTTCGTCTCCGATCGTGAGCTGCAGCTGCCCCTGCAGCAGGACGCCCCCCTGCTCATGCGGATGATGATGCAGTGGAACTTCAGCCCCCTCGTCCATCTGCAGGTATGACAGCATCAGGTGCTGCCCGGACGGCGTGCGCATCCGACAACCGGGTATCGGCTGTATGGTCGGGTAATCTTCAATGCGGATAAACGGCATGTTCATGCTCCCGGAGCAGCGGTCACTTCTTCAAGGCAAACTGATCGGCTGCAGCACGCAGTTCTTTCAGATCCAGTTCACTGTCGGCGTCAATTGTCAGCGTCCAGACTCCCTTTTCCATCGGCACGGGCCGCTGCTCCTGCGTCAACTGCCGCAGATACCCGGGGCGCTCATGCCAGAACCGAAATTTCCAATTGCCCGGCGGAATTCGCGGAATCTGAAAATCTCCGTTCTGATCCGTGATCGCCACAAACGGATGATCAGTGACCACGATCCACGCCTTCATCCAGGCGTGGATGGAACAGTCCACCCGGATCGGCTGTGTCTCTGGTCGCGGAAAACTCTTCATGACCACCTGGCCCGGGGCGATCACCTCATTGAACGGCTGATTCCTTCTGGCGTACACGGCCGCATTGTGCGCAATCGAATCGGAGTTGGAGATTCCCAGAGACTGGTCCCTGCGGACAGCCAGCAGACGGGGTTCAAACCGGCATTTGTGGTTGTCCAGCACCGGATGCTGTTCCGGGAATGTCTCGTCCAGAGGATGGACCGGGACCGGTTGCCGCGACTCCAGCCAGATCACGGCGTAGCGAATGCCCAGATTCTGCGGATTGACGACCAGCGATTCGTCAACCAGGCCGAGGTCTCCGCAGACCGCCTCGTCGCGCGTGATTTCCAGAGTCTGCGGCTCCGGCAGGAGCCAGTCGAACACCAGTCGCCCTTTCAGTGAACCCCAGCCGGTCGACTCCTGGGCGACACTGTGCCTGCACAGCGAAACACTGGCGATCAGCAGCAGCGCGATCAGCAACCGGCGAGCGGTTCCGTGTTTCCGGACCCTCACGCGTTTTCGCACCGTCGGTCGACCGGTCCCGCCTGTCGCAATCACCGGTTCCGCCATACTCTGTGCCGTCATGAACAACAGAAACGCTTTCATTGCTGCAACCGGAGCACCTGCTACATCCGTGGCGTTGACCGCTCGGGTCAATCCTCGCGACGCAAAACGTCGAATGACATCCAGGCGGGGGCCATCGTATTCGAGCTGCCCTGTGGCAGCTCTGCTGGATTGTGCTGCGGCAGAGTACGCGAAGTCGGCCCCGTTTCGCAATCGACCCGGGTTGACTCGTGATGCTCAGCAATTCGACTCCGAAATTGATGTTGCTGGCAGATCATGCGGCTGAATGGCACGCGGGTGCCGACACTGCCGCCGTGGCGGACACCGCCGAACGGGACAGACGCGTGTGGCGGCGCCAGATGTTCGCGGCGATCGTGTTCATTCTGGTGGCGGTGGGAATTCAGATGGTGCATAGCGCCAGCCTGACCTCCGGACCCAGTCGGACAGCATCAGCGTTCATCGGAAAGCACCTGTGTCACGTCGTGCTGGGTGGCATCGGCGGCTTTGCTGTGTCACTGATTTCCGCAGATCTGCTCCGCCAGCATGCGGGACTGATGTTTCGCCTGCTGGTACTGCTGCTGGTGGTGGTGCTGATTCCCGGAGTCGGCTCGCGGGTCAACGGGGCACAGCGCTGGCTCCGCGTCAGTGGATTTTCGTTTCAGCCATCGGAACTTGGGCGAATCGTGCTGCCGGTCATGGCCCTGGCGATCGTGCACAATCTGCGCGAAAGCACGGGATTTCGACTCCGCACATTGGCACGGACGATTCTGCCTCTGGTCATCGTGCTCCCACTGGTCGCGGTCGAGCCGGATCTTGGCGCGACTGTGTTCCTGGGAACCGGGTACCTGCTGGCGTTATTCATCGGAGGCTGGCCGATGCGATATTTCGTCGTCTGCCTGACAATGCTGGTGCCTGCCGCCGGTTCGCTCATGATTCTGAGGCCCTATCAGTGGCAGCGAATTACCGGATTCGCTGCCGCATGGCAGGATCTGAGCCTCGCACCGTGGCAGGTGCGTCAGTCACTGCTGTCCCTCGGATCCGGCGGCTTTCTCGGGACGGGTGTAGGCGGCGGCTGGCAGAAGCTGTCGTATCTGCCTGAAGCCAGGACGGATTTCGTGTTTGCCGTGATTGGTGAGGAACTTGGTCTGGTCGGAACGGGTGCGATCTGCGGTCTGTGGATCGCCCTGTTCCTGACCGGCCGGGCTGCACTGTCTCACCTGCCGCGCGAGTCGTTTGCATGGATGCTGGGTACGACCCTGCTGCTGCAACTGATGCTGCAGGCGATGGCCAACATTGCGGTGGTGACGGCTCTGGTGCCGCCCAAAGGCGTCCCACACCCATTCCTGAGCTACGGCGGCACGAACCTGCTGATGAGCATGATCTCCGCGGGGCTGATTATCGGTCTGTCCCGC
>SYLK01000124.1 GCA_005809115.1 Planctomyces sp.
GGATCAGCCGCCGTCCAGTCAGACGAAACCAGGCAACCTGCAGCACCACGCTGACAGTCTCGGCCACCAGGACGCCACCAGTGATCAGCAGCAGCAGTTCCTGATGACTGACGAGCGCAGTCAGCGCCAGCAGACCTCCCACCGGCAACGACCCCGCGTCGCCCATGAAGACCTGCGCCGGGTGCGCATTGAACCATAAAAAGCCCAGCAGTCCTCCCACCATGGCACCCCCGATGACCGCAAACTCAGCAGCACCGCTGACTTGTCCGATGATCGGAGTCGGCAAAGTCTCGCCCGATTCACTGAGATACGTCAACCCGGCAGTGGCCGCGACAGCGATCGCGCAGCAGCCTGCCGCCAGACCATCAAGTCCGTCCGTAAGATTCACAGCATTTGCGCTGCCGACGATCACTAATACCGCCCAGATCACGAACAGCGGCCCCAGGAAAAGCGAATCCTGAGATCCCGGGAGTTCCAGAGACAGCCCGCCAGGCCGGTCAGCGTTCACGACAGCCAGCGCGGCACCAGTCAGCACGGCAATCACCAGCTGCCCCGACAATTTCTGCCGGACCGTCAGCCCTTTTCTGGCCGTGCTGAGCTTGATCCAGTCGTCGCGGGCGCCCAGGCACGCCAGTGACAGAGTCAGTCCGATTCCGATCTGTACATACGGATTCGTCAGATCCGACCACAACAGTGCGGCCAGCAGCACCACGCCCATCATCCAGACACCCCCCATGGTGGGTGTGTTCTGCTTGCCGGAATGGAGCTGATTCAGCTGCAGGGAATCGCTGCAAATCCGTTCCCGAAAGCGACCGCTCAGCCATCGAACGGCGAATGGTCCGCTCGCGATCATCAGCAGGGCCGCCGTGAGCAGGGCGGCTGCGGCGCGCCAGAGCAGATCCGTCTGTCCGGCCGCCAGATCCGGCAGGTCCATCCGCCCCAGCAGGAACTCCAAGTGCAGCATCAACCGGAACAGCATGGCAGGAGGTCCGCACAGGAGCGATTCCGGGATCGAGTCAGCAATCCGGCAGGCTCCGTCAGTTCAAAAAACGTCGCAGTAAAAAATTCAGAATGGTCGCGGGCAATCAAGGGGACAGGCACATCGTACGTCGCAGGCAGCTCCACGTCATACAGCATGGCACCTCGTCGACCGGGCTCCGCCAGCAGTACGTCTGCCGGGGATTGCAGAACTGCTGCAACTGACTGGTCAGGTCGAATTGCAGCTAACCCAGATCGGCCAGCAGCACGACATCCAGCTCGGCCATGTTCAGATCGAACAGTCCGGTCTGTCTGGTGTGGACAGCGACCACCTGCGGATGATCGAGGATCCGGAGGCACACCCGTTCCTCAATTGCTGCTGACAACTGGCCAGATGACGCGCACGGGAACGGTAATTGTTTCGCGGCCCTCATCCGCCACCAGAGTGACCACTCCGTGCTGAGTTCCGACCGTGGGCATCTGCGTGAAACTCAGCTGAAGCTGCAGACGGCGAAGATCGGTTCCGGCGGGATGATCTTCCTCGAAATGCGCAGTGAGCTGAGTCGGGCACGTTTCGATCCGAAACTTCCCCCATTTTTCCGGAAACGCAAGTGAAAGTCGACCGGCATGCTGAGGGCCAGGCGAAGCGATCAGACGCACTTCCTCAGGAGTGACCACGACGGAATCCGCCCCTGAACGCTCTCGACTGCGAGCCAGGACCGGAATCTGGAGCAGCGGGTATTCCGGATTGCCGGTCCGCACTTCGACAAGGCCTCGCTGGCTGCCCGCGGATAAGCCATCCGCCACGCGAATCCCCACCGTCGTTCGAGAACCGGTTTCATCCCTCACCCGGCTCACAATGTGCGCAGTCATCCCGGGATGTGAGCTGGTCACGCTTTCGACGTTCAAAGCGGTTTCACGCAGATCCGTGACGGTCACCACGTGCTCTTCGTCCGCGGAAAACTGCCCCATCAGGAATAAGGCCCGCGGTTCCACCAGCACCGACCGCTCGGGCAGAACCACTTTGACTTCGAGCTGAGCTTCACGAGGCTCCGGATCCGCATACCTGACGCGCACGAGATAAGAATGAAACCCGGGCTGCTCTGTAGCCGTCACGATGGGCAGGACAAGTTTTCCGCTCTCGCCAGGCGGAATGGTGGTGCGGCTCATCTGTGGCTTGACGCACCCGCAGCTCGGAATCAGCTGCTCAACCTGTACCGCTTGCCGGCCGCCGTTGCGAAACGGAAATTCCGCCGACAGGACCGGCTGCGGCTGAATCGGTTCTTCCCCGTAATCGATCAGGTATTCGGAAAAAATCAGTGCCGGACGCGTCCGAGTGACGTCGAGCGGCGGCGACGACTGATCGCTCATGCCGAACATCACGGAACCCAGAAACGGCAGCAGCGCCAGTGCCGCCACTGCCACCGGGACAGCGCGAGACATCGGCGACACGCTCTCACTGCTCGCCGCCTGAAATCTCGAATCGACTGAAGTCATCCCCGCCGGCCTCCTTCCCCGGCAAACACCTCATCAGTCCCCTGTAGCACAGGTCGGCAGAAAGTTTCAAGCCCAGTTCCGGCGGCCCCGGTATTCCGGCCCCGGCACTTTGCACCTGCTGGGGCACCCAATACTGCGGAGCCGGCCGGGCACCCAGAGTTGTTCGGGAATACAGGACCGGGTGCCGCATTCGCAATACTGGTGTGTCCCCGGGCACGTCCCGGGCACGGGAAACCGCTTTGCCGTGCCGAGCAGGCAGAGCCAGCCCAAATCCGTTGGTTGCCGGGGAAATCAGCCATGTTCAGTCGCTGCGCGACGCCGCCTGTTCAGGCCGGGCCATCCGGCGATCCCGTTCCACTGGTCCCGCTTTTGAAAAACGGACAAAAAGATCCACATTCAATCTTGTCGTTCGGGCGACGATGAAGACAATCTGATCGCCATATCCAGTTTTCTGGTGTGCCGGCGCAGGGCAATTGTTTTTGTTGAATGTCTGCGTCGGGAATTCAACCGCATCACTTTGATCAGCAGGAGGTAACCCGGATGTTCTGTAACCAGTGTGAGCAGACGCAGAATGGTCGTGGCTGTACCGACGTGGGTGTCTGCGGGAAGGACGAGGACGTGCAGTCGCTGCAGGAGATTCTGCTGTATGGGTTGAAAGGGATGGCAGCCTATGCGAACCATGCCCGGCGGCTGGGAAAAGTCGATGACAGTGTGAGCGAATTTATTGAAGAAGCGTTGTTCTCGACCATGACCAACGTCAACTTTGACATGGATACACTGTTTGAGCTGGTGCTGGAGTGTGGGCACAAGAACGTGCGTGTGATGCAGTTGCTGGACGAGGGGCACACGGAGCGATTCGGCAGGCCGACGCCGACGACGGTCTGCGAGGGCACGAAGGCGGGGCCGGGAATTCTGGTCACGGGCCACGACCTGCTGGACCTGGCAGATCTGCTGGACCAGTCTGCAGGCACGGGTGTCAATGTATATACTCACGGCGAGATGCTGCCGGCGCACAGTTACCCGAAACTTCGAGCGCATACGCATCTGGCCGGTCATTACGGCGGGCCCTGGCAGAACCAGCACTGGGAATTTCCGGCGTTCTCGGGACCGATTCTGGCAACAACGAACTGCGTGCTGATACCGCCCGATTCGTACAAGGACCGGTTGTACACCACGCGAGTCACGGCGGTTCCCGGGGCCACGCGGCTTCGGAGCAACGACTTTTCGCAGGTGATTGCGGCAGCCAGGGCACTGCCGCCGCTGCCAGAGCGACCGGTGCGTGAATCGACCATCGGGTTTCACCACAGTGTGATTCTGGGGCTGGCCGACGCCATTGTGAAGGCGGTCAAATCGGGTGAGATCAAACACTTCTACCTGATTGGCGGGTGTGATGGTGCGGAGCTGGGCCGAAACTACTACACAAAGCTCGCTCACCACACGCCGCAGGAGTCTGTCATTCTGACGCTGGGCTGCGGCAAGTTCCGCATTCGGAATCATGAATACGGAACCGTCGCCGGACTGCCGCGGCTGCTGGACATGGGGCAATGCAACGACGCCTATGGTGCGGTCCAGGTGGCGCTGGGCCTGGCAAAGGCTTTTGATTGCACGGTCAACGACTTGCCGCTTTCGATCGTGTTGTCGTGGTTTGAGCAGAAGGCGGTCGCTGTCCTGCTGAGCCTGCTGGCGCTGGGTGTGAAGGGGATTCGGCTGGGGCCGGCACCGCCGGCCTTCGTATCGCCCAACGTGTTCCGGATTTTGCAGGAAAAATTCGACCTGAAGCTGATCGAAGCGGAGCCGCCGCTGGAGCTTGTGAGTCTGGGCACATAGACTGTCAACCCCATCAGCGGGGCTGACGTGACTGATGACTTCGGTTATTGCCTCGGAGCGAACGGATGCCCGAAGGCGGAGAATAGCTCCGGGGCGTGTCGGCTCTGCAGAGATGCGCGAAGTGTGCGCGTATCGGACGAACAAACGGTCCACTTGCCGGCGAAGCGACCAGATGCAGCAGATTGATGAGCAGCGGCTCGAGACAGACCCGGTGTTTCGATTTCAGTACCTGGCGGATTTCATCGGGTTCACATCGTCCGACGCCGCGGCGGTTCAGGCCACGGCGATGTTTCTCGGCCCGATGATTCCGGAACTCGTGGATCGCACGTACGAGAAACTCCTGAGCTATGATGCGACGGCCCGACATTTCCTGCCGCGGCAGTCGGGATTCGACGGGGCTGCTCCCCCGGATCTCAGAAGTCTCACGAGCGCCCATCCGCAGATTCAGTTTCGCAAGGAACACCTGAGCCGGTATCTGATGACACTGCTGTGGCGTACGTGCGACGCGAAACTGGTGCCGTATCTGGACATGGTGGGGAAAATCCATACGCCGGCGGCAGGCAACAGTGAAATCAGTGTCCCGCTGGTGCAGATGAATGCGCTGATGGGTTACCTGTCGGACGTGCTTCTGGAGATCATTCAGCAGCTGCCGCTGGATGCCACGGCCCGAGTCGCTTCGGTCCGTGCCTTCAGTAAACTGCTGTGGATTCAGAACGACTTTATCACGCGTCACTATCAGTCACGAGGACCTGTCGATGCCACAGTCGCATGAGCCGCAGGGGGTCAGCACAGCGGGGCAGCCGCCCGTCGGTGAGGATCAGCCGCGGCGACGTTTTCTCACCTCGGCCAGCGGAGCAGCGATGGCTGGCGGGCTGCTGGGCGCCTACGGAACGCTGGGCGTGATGCTGGGCCGATTTGTGTATCCGGCCTCCGGATCCGCACGGGGGTGGCTGTTCGTCTGCACCGTGGATGCGCTTGCTCCCGGAATGGCGATGGACTTCACGTCGCCTGCGGGGGCCAGAGTGGTCGTGGCGCGGCAGGGCACGGGAGACACCGCCGACGACTTTCTGGCACTCTCCAGCGTGTGTCCGCATCTCGGCTGTCGGGTCCACTGGGAATCTCAGCAGGACCGGTTTTTCTGTCCCTGCCACAACGGCGTGTTCGACCGCGACGGCAATCCGGTCTCCGGACCGCCGCAGGCTGCCAGTCAGTCGCTGATCCGATTTCCTCTGAAGGTGGAAAACGGATTGCTGTACCTGGAAGCGCCGTTCGAGACGCTCGTGGCTGGTCCTGCCGCCGACACGACTCCTTCCTGTGAATCCGGGCACGGGGGACGGTCAGTGTCGGGGCCGGCAGCGGATTCTCAGCAGACAGGAGTTGCCTGACATGGGGCTGATGGCGAACTGGATTTACGAGCGGGTTCCGGTTTCGGGAGAACAACTCGCTGAACTGACGAACGAACCTGTCCCCAACCACCTGCGGCGATGGTGGTTCTGTCTGGGCGGCACGCCGGCTTATCTGTTTGTGGTGCAGATTGTGACCGGCATTCTGCTGGCGGTGTATTATCAGCCGTCGGCCACGACGGCGTTTGAGTCGATCCGCTACATCACAGAGGAGGCCACGTTTGGCTGGTTTCTCCGCAGCCTGCACAAGTGGGCCGCCACGCTGATGATTGCCGCCATGATTCTGCATCAGATGCGAGTTTATTTCACCGGGGCGTATCGCCGGCCGCGGGAACTGAACTGGATGATCGGGATGTCGCTGCTGATGTGTACGCTGCTCACGGGCTTCACTGGTTACAGCCTGGTTTTCGAGCAGCTGAGCTACTGGGGTGCGACGGTGGCCGCCAACATCAGCGATGCCATACCGGTCGTCGGTCCGCTGGGCAAGCAGTTGCTGCTGGGAGGGGATGAATACAATTCGCGGACACTGCCGCGATTCTACATTCTGCATGCGGCGGTGCTTCCAGTGACGCTGATCCTGCTGGTGATTCTGCACATCGCGCAGGTCAGGATGCACGGCGTCACGGAATTCCCTGATCCGGATGATGATCCCGCAGCACCCCGCCATTTCAGCTTCTTTCCCGACCACATGCTGACGGAACTGATTCTGGGACTGGCCCTGATGGTCATTCTGTGTGCCCTCGCGGTGACCCTGCCAGCCACGATGGGACCAAAGGCCGACCCGCTGGTGACTCCGGAAATCATCAAGCCGGAGTGGTTCTTCTACGTCTCGTTTCGCTGGCTGAAACTGTTCTCACTGTCGTTTGCCGTGATCAGTTCGGGGTTTATCGTCGCGGCCATGTTCGTCTGGCCCTGGATCGATCGACTGCTCCGGTATCTGACGGGTGTCGAGGACATCAGCGTGTATCTGGGAATCGGGGCCACGTTCCTGCTGATCGGGCTGACAGTCTGGGAGGCCGCGGTGGCCCACTGACCGGACTCAGAAAACCGCCACCGAATGGCACGACCGGCTGTGCAGAATCGCATCCGGGTGATGCGATTCTGGAGCACTGCGGTGTCCTGATCTGCAGCTCCGTGCAATTTGTTCTTAGGGATGGTTGACAGTCGACAAAGGATCCATGTGACATGACGATTCGCACCAAACAACTGATTATTGCGGTGCTCAGCGCTGCCTTCATTACGTCCCTGATTTTCGTGCAGTGGGTGGAGGTGGTCCGGCGGCAGGAGGGGTCCGGGCAGGGCCGGCGGCATGTGGCGATCCCTGCCAGCTCGCAGTCCTGCGTGAAGTGCCACCAGCAGTCGTCACCGGGAATCATCGACCACTGGACGGGCAGCACGCATGCGGTCCGGGGGGTGGGTTGTGTGGAGTGCCATCAGGCGGAAAAGCATGACGCGGACGCGTTCGATCATTATGGAGCATTGATTGCCGTGGTCGTGACGCCGCGGGACTGCGGACGGTGCCACAAGACCGAGACCGAGGAATTCATGGCCAGCCACCATGCGAAGGCCGGGAATATTCTGGCGTCACTCGACAATTTTCTGGCGGAGACTGTGGAGGGTGCTCGGGCGCCTTTCAATCCGCATTCACCGACACCGGGTCGGGATGTCACGATGGTCAACGGGATGGCCAGCGTTGATACCGGCTGCAAACAGTGCCACGGCGGCAAGATTGCCCTGGAGGCCACCGACGGCAGCCTGATCACGGTGGATGAACTGAAACCCGATGCCCAGGGTCGGCCAACCAGTGCGGACGTCGTGGCCAGAATCAAAAAGGCACCCAGTGGTCGTCCCATTCTTTCCGCCGGAAGCTGGCCCAATACGGGCATTGGGCGGCTGAACCTGGACGGTTCCCGCGGTTCCTGTTCGGCCTGCCATTCGCGTCACGACTTTTCTCCACGACGCGCGCGACAGCCGGAAAACTGCGGGAAATGTCATCTCGGTCCCGACCATCCCCAGAAGGAGATCTATGAAGAATCCAAGCACGGCGTCGCCTACCGCGACCTGCATGACCACATGAATCTGGATGCCAAAGACTGGGTTCTGGGACAGGATTATTCCCAGGCACCGACCTGCGCCACGTGCCACATGTCGGGCCACAGTCGCAATGGAGGGCGTGTGACGCACGACCCCGGCGAGCGAATTTCCTGGTCCAATCGTCCGCCCGTGAGCATCGTCATGGATACCGATGCCGCCGGCGAAGTGGTCAAAGAAGCGGATCCCGAAAAAC
>SYLK01000125.1 GCA_005809115.1 Planctomyces sp.
GACGTCCGCGCGAGATCGCCAGTCACTCATCGCGCAGTCTGTGCTGGCGAACGGCCTGACAGCAGACGTGACGGATGCTGTGACCGTGGCTGTTGACAACGAAGCGCTGGTGCGCCGTGAAGGGCTGACGTTTTTTCCGGTGAGTGACGGAGCAACCGTGATCCGAGTCTCGTTCGGCGGTTACACAGTGGAGGTCCCCGTGACGGTCAGGGACTGTCAGACGGATCTCCCGATCAGTTTCCGACAGGACGTCATGCCCGTCTTCATGAAGACGAGCTGCAACAACGGCAGTTGTCACGGCGCTGCGCGGGGCAAGGACGGGTTTCGCCTGTCGCTGTTTGGCTTCGACCCGGAGGGGGACTTTTATCGTCTGACGCGGGAGATCCCCGGACGCCGGATCAATCTGGCGCTGCCTGCCGAGAGCCTTCTGCTGGAAAAGAGTGTGGGACTCGTGCCGCACACCGGAGGCCGACGGTTTGAGGCCGGTGGTGAGCACTATCAGACACTGTTGCGCTGGCTGGAAGCAGGCGCACCGAATGACCCGGGGCCGGTGCCGGCGGTTGAATCCGTCGAACTGTATCCGCGGGCGGCGGTGCTGGACGGCCCGAATGTGACGCAGCGTCTGACGGTTCGCGCAAAGCTGGCTGACGGCACGGACCGCGACGTGACCTCGCTGACGTACTTCAGTTCGAACAACGAGACATCCGCGGAAATCTCCCAGCAGGGAATCGTCACGGCGCATGCTCGCGGTGAGGCTTTCATCATGGCGAGGTTCGGAACTCACACGGTGGGATCGCATTTCATCGTGCTGCCGGCGGGACTGCAGTACGAGGATCCCCGGACGCCCGAGTTCAACTACATCGACACGCTGGTACACAGCAAGCTGAGAAAGCTGCGCATTGTCCCGTCGGACGTCTGCAGCGATGAACAGTTTCTGCGGCGTGTGTGTGTGGACATCACCGGGACGCTGCCCACAGCGGACGAGCACCAGCGATTTGTGGCGGATCAGGATCCGCAGAAGCGTGCGGCACTGGTCGACACGCTGCTGCAGCGGAAGGAATTTGTTGATCTGTGGGTGATGAAATGGGCCGAACTGCTGCAGGTGCGCACCAGCAACAATGTCGCGACAAAACCGATGCTGAGCTACTTCAACTGGCTCAAGGAGAAGATTGCCTCCAATACGCCGTCCAACGTGATGGTTCAGGAGATTCTGTCGTCGCGCGGCGGATCATTCGCCAGTCCGGCGATCAACTACTATCAGACGGAAACCGAGACGCTGAAGGTGGCGGAAAACGTGGCCCAGGTATTTCTGGGAATGCGGATTCAGTGTGCTCAGTGTCATAATCACCCGTTCGATCGCTGGACGATGGATGATTATTACAGTTTCGCGGCGTTCTTTGCGCAGATCGGCCGCAAACAGGGGGAAGATCCGCGGGAGACGGTCATTTTCAACTCCGGCAGCGGAGAGGTACGACACCTGGTCGACGGCAGAGCCATGGCTCCGAAGTTTCTGGGGGGTGCCGTGCCGGATCTGCAGGGACGTGACCGGCGTGAGCTGCTTGGAGCCTGGATGGCGTCTCCGGAGAATCCGTACTTTGCAAAGAACCTGGCGAATATCGTCTGGGCTCACTTTTTCGGACGCGGGATCATTCAGGAAGTGGATGACGTGCGTGTCAGCAATCCGCCCTCGAATGCGGAGCTGCTGGAGGAACTGGGGCGGCGGTTAACGGGCTACAATTTCGACTTCCGGGCGCTGGTCCGCGATATCTGTCTCTCGCGAACCTATCAGCTGTCGACTCAGGCGAATGCCACCAACGCGTCGGACCACCGGAATTTTGCTCACGCCGAACTGAGGCGCATGCGTGCTGAAGTCCTGCTGGACTGCATCAACCTGGTGACAACTTCACAGGAGAAGTTTCCGGGACTGCCTGTGGGTGCACGGGCCGTGCATATTGCCGACGGCAATACCTCGACCTACTTTCTGGCCACGTTCGGGCGGGCGAAACGAGAGAGTGTCTGTTCGTGTGAAGTCCGGATGGAACCGAATCTGTCTCAGGCGCTGCATCTGATCAACGGAGAAACCACCAACAGCAAGATCCAGCAGGGAGGACTGATCCCTTCGCTCCTGCAGGCCGGAAGGCACCGGCCGAAGTCATCACCGAGCTGTACGTGCGGTGTTTTTCGCGGAAGCCGTCCGAAGCGGAAATGGCACGCCTGCTGGAACTGACGGCAGGGCAGCAGAATCCTCAGGAATCGCTGGAAGACATCTTCTGGTCGATGCTGAATTCACGCGAGTTTCTGTTCAATCACTGACCGGAATCGGACCCACATGGTGAACTGTTCACGAATCACGGTACTGGCGCTGGCGGGACTTCTGCAGACCGGCATTGGCACGGGCGTTACGGCGGCCGAGAAGGTCACGTTTGAAGATCACGTGAAGCCGATCCTGCGCGAAAAGTGCTTTGCCTGCCACAATACGAACAAGAAGACATCCGATCTGGATCTGTCATCCTTTTCGAGTCTGATGCAGGGCGGGGCTTCGGGCGCCGTAATCCAGCCGGGATCCGCGGCGGACAGCTACC
>SYLK01000126.1 GCA_005809115.1 Planctomyces sp.
ATGATACGATCGGGTCTCATCCGCAGCGAGTTTCTGAGCAGATCACGCTGTGTGACGGCGCCCCGCCCCTCCATGTTGGGCAGTCGTGTTTCGAGGGATACGACGTCCGGCTGCTGCAGACTCAGTTCGGCGGTTTCTTCAATCGTCACCACGCGCTGAGACTCAGGTATAAACCGGCTGATGCAGTTCAGCAGTGTCGTCTTGCCGGCGCCGGTACCGCCGGCGATGATGATATTCATCCGCCCCCGGACGGCCAGGATCAGGAAATCGGCGACAGCCGGTGCCAGAGAACCGGAGCGGATCAGGTCGTCGATCTGAAGGCGGCGGTTGCCGAATCGGCGGATCGACACCGTGGGACCGCACAGCGCCAGTGGCGGAATCACCGCATTGAATCGGGACCCATCCGGCAGGCGGGCGTCCACAATCGGATTCGACTCGTCGATCCGCCGGCCCGCGCGTCCCACCAGCCGGTGGATGAACTGCATCAGGTGACCAGCATCGGCGAAGCGGATGCTGGTTGCCTCCAGTACGCCGTTTCGTTCGACCAGGACTCGGTCCGGCCCGTTGATCATGATGTCTGTGACACCGGGATCAACCATCAGCGATTCGATCGGGCCGAATCCGTAGATTTCATCCATGATCTCAGTGACCATGGCTTCGCGCTGCGGACCGCCCAGTCGCACGGCATCCTGAGCACACAAGTGCTGCGCCAGCGATCGCAACTGGTCCCGCAGGTCTGTCTCAGACAGCTTCTCTGCCCGGCTGAAGTCGATCAGGTCGACCATCTGCCGGTGCAGCGCAGTCTTGAGACGCTGGAAATCCCGGCCCGACACCGGCAACGTTTCCGCAGCAGCAAATTCGGACGAAGCAATCATGTCTTGAACTCATCAGACAACTCAGACAACTCACAGAACGCATCCCCGGGCACGACGCCGCCTCTGCAGATGCCTATCGGGCTTCACCGCCATGTGCCATTGCCCATTTTCAGCAGTTCTCGTTTCTGCCGATTCTACCGCAGCAGCCTGATGCTGTAGATGTAGCGATTGGCGCGTGTCTCCGCTCGGCCCGGGACGGCCGTTGAGGTCACGATGATGCAGGGCTGCAGCGTCACTCGAAGCTGATCCGCGGAAGTCATTCGGACCTGCATGATTCTGGCTGCGACCGGCCGGATCGATCTGACTGTTCGACCCTGCACGGAAGTTGCGGCATCCTCGCCCTGCTCCCTGGATTCCTCGGCGTCTTCCGCCGCCTCACCATCATCGCCCGGACCCTCGATGACCTGACCGGGCACTTCCGTCAGACAGTAGATGCGGGCGATGCCCTGCAGCCGCAGCAGTGCCTCCGCCAGCCGGGGCAGATCGCTGGCTGCAAGATCGGCGGTGCTGAGATCCTGCGGAAACTGCAGTTCGGTGATGCCACCGGCAGTCGGATCGGCAGCCCGCAGCCCCTCAGTCATCCAGGTCCGAAACACTTGCGGATCAGCGCGGTTCCCGGAGAACATCAGCGGAACCAATGTTCCGGGAGATCCCGAGACTGCTCCAGCAGCCAGTGCCAGAGTGATTTCCGGCAACCCGTCAGCACCGGGTTCAACCTGTCTGCGATCATCGTTCCACGTCAGAAGATCACTCCCCTGATCGCGTTCGATCAGACGCGACCATGTCGGAGCCCCTGCAGCGCCGCGGTCATCCGGGATTGCCAGCGGCATCACCGGCACGGAGATTACCGGCGACGGGCGAAACGCCGCTGGAGCGTTGTCGAGTGCCGCGGCCGCGGAGACCCCCAGAGCTGCCTGAGCGACTCCGGTCAGTCCCGGCAGGAACAAGGGAATTGAGTCTGAGGTGTAACCGCTGTTCCTCCAGTTCACTTCCACGCGATCAGGCCGCGACGCGGTCTCTGGCGGGGCCTGCCGTTCCGCGGTCGCGGACGACACCGATGTCAGCCGGACGTCGTCGGCTATCAGCGGCGGAACCCGGGTGAACCGCTGATATCGGTGCGACATCTCGATCGCAGCTTCGCGCCCCCGCTGGTTTCTCCACTCCTGTTCAAACGGCTGCTGTTGAGAGCGCAGCAGGTCATCCGACAGCAGACCGTGTGCGGCCGCGAGGGCCGCTGATTCAGCACAGTGGAGCGCGTCCTGTCTGATACCGCTGATCCAGACGTGGTTCACGACGAACGCTGTGCAGATCATCGCCAGAGCCAGCGCGAAGACACTCCAGGCGGTCAGCAGCCCGGCTCGTTTCCGACGACACCGCCGCAGCGACAGGCGGGGTTGTGTGAGGCAATGTTCCCTGCCGGGCAGCCTGTGACCGGACTTACGCAGCTCTGAATTCATCTGGCAGCACCACGGTCCGTGTGGGAGACCTCTCAGAAGTGAGCCCGCACGTGCAGTTGTCCGCACGACGCGGGAGTGTTTCAAAGTGTCGGTCCGGATTTCGTCTGGCGCGAAACGTCCGGCGCATCGTTTCCGGAATTCGTGCCGGAAAACCAGCCACTGTCGCGTCCGCGATGCAGCGGGGAAGCGTCGATACCTGAGTCTCCCGCTCCGGCGTCTCCGCCTCCCAGGGTATCCAGATAACGACCATCCTCACCGAAGTAATGTGTCGCGCGTCCGCCGCTTCGATAGTGCTCTGTCACAAACGGCTTTGGTTAGTCGTCCGTGAGTCCCAGCAGCTGCTGCAGCGTCACGCGATCCTGTTCACTTTCGCTCTGCACTCCGCCGTTGCCGGGACCGGAAGGGTTATACGTCAGTGCGATGGCACCCTTCTGTCCGGCCAGCAGCAGAACCCGCGCCTGAGATTCACCAAGTTCCAGCGTGACATTATGTCCGCGCTCGGCGGTGCTTTGAGTGTAACTGCGATTCATGGCGACGACACGCACGCCCTCGAACAGCGTCAGCGTCATGGCATCATCGCGGCTGCGGCGATTTCGAGTCGTCCCGGAAGCCGGACGATCCACCGTCATGTGCACATCCACGTACTGCCCCGGCTTGATCAGGCCATTCACCATCGCAGTATCGTCCCCCACATTGACCGTGACAGCACGCATCCCGGGTGCCACTTTCAGATCCGGGTGGTCTCCCGGGGCGTAGAACTGAGCACCCCGCAGCGGCGTGGCTGCCGGAATGCGCTCCCGGGCGATCCGCCCCACAACCCCGTCAATGCTGGTACATGTATCCGGGGAGAGATCCGCGGTGTTTCTCCATGGGCCGTTGCCCAGGGGTGCTC
>SYLK01000127.1 GCA_005809115.1 Planctomyces sp.
CCGGCCGGTCTCCGATGCGCCAATGGCGTATCTGGCTCCTGCCGGCTCATCCCGGCAGGAGCTGCGTTTCTTCGGCCGAATTGATTGGTCATCGGAGTATGCCTCGAAAATCCACACGCGCTGGACAGCATCGGCTTTTCCGTCCTGACTCACGCTCTCATGCCGCCAGTGACGTTGATTGGCTGGTGCCGCTCGCGAGTCGTCCGAAGGAACAGTCACATCGTGGGGTGTCTGGGCCCGAACGGAACATCCGGGCGCTGAGCGAAGAGGATTCGCGGGCACTTCCATTCGCGACCTGCGGCGAGTACTCAGAAGCAGGCGTTCAGTGCGTTGATGTTTCTGTTTCGCGACTCACCTTCTGGAAGATGGTTACGACATCCGCACGGTGCAGGCACTGCTCGGCCATGCGGATGTGAGCACGACGATGATCTATACGCATGTGCTGAACAAACCTGGACTCGTCATTCGCAGCCCGGCTGATGCGTTTGTCAGCCCTGACGCCGCTTCGAAGCAGGATTCAGGCGTGCAGTGCCGGGTGCACAGACCTGGGGGGAGCCGGGACCAGATTCCTGCAGGGCAACGGCGGGGAGGATTACCCTGCGCCGGTGACGTTCGTAAGCCCCCTGGCATCTCGACCACTCTCAAAGCAACGCGGCCACGGAGCGGTCAAGTGTGAACAGTCCGCATCAGGGACAGATGAGTTGCCGGGGCGGTGAACTCAGCCAGCGCCACTGCCTGCCCTGCGGTAGAAGGGCAGGGGGGTGACTACGGCGCTGGTCAGACTGCCGCGCAGATCCAGCTGCAGCTCCGTACCGATCGCTGAGTACGCAGACGAGACGTAGGCCATTGCGATCGACTTCTGCAGCGTGGGAGAAAATGTCCCGGATGTCACGCGGCCGACAGGCTGCCCGTCGGCAAGGACCGGCGTCTCTTCACGTGCGATTCGCCGACCTTCCAGAATCAGGCCGACCCGGGCTGAAGTCAGTCCCGCGGCCTGAATCGCGACAAGGGCCTGCCGACCCGTAAACTGCGGCTTGCTCAGCCGGACGGCGAATGCCAGTCCGGCCGTCAGGGGATCGGTGGTTTCGGATAACTCGTGACCGTACAGCGGCATCGCCGCTTCCAGTCGCAGGGTATCGCGACAACCCAGGCCGGCCGGAAGAATCCCGGCGTCCCCGCCATGATTCAGCAGCCACAGCCAGACCTGCTCCGCGTGGCTCGCCGGCAGGACGAGTTCAAAGCCGTCCTCACCGGTGTACCCGGTGCGGGACACCAGTCCGCCTGTGCCGCAGATTTCACACTCCCGTCCGGCATAGTACTTCATCCCGGACAGATCTTCGCCCACCGCCTGCGACACCAGCGTCTGTGCCAGAGGTCCCTGAACGGCAATCATCCCGGTCGACAGAGTCAGATCGGCAAACCCCGCTTCCCCGAACCCGGACTGCTGGTGCAGCCAGTTCACGATCTTTTCCCGGGTGGAAGCATTGACCACCAGCAGCCAGCGGTTCGGCAGCCGATAGATCAGGACATCATCAAGGATACCGCCATCCTGACGGCAGATCAGTGAATACCGAATGTCGCCGATTTTCAGTTTCGTCACATCGTTTGTCAGCACAAGGCTGAGCAGATGCTCTGCGCCGGCTCCACGAAACTCGAGTCGCCCCATATGTGAGATGTCGAACAGACCCACAGTGCTGCGAATGCACAGATGCTCGGCGACAATCGACGAATACTGCACCGGCATGTCCCAGCCGGCAAAGTCGACCATCCGGCCGCCATTTGCATGATGCCATGAATTCAGCGGAGTTCTGAGCATGTTCGAGAAATCCACTGGCCGTCAGAATTCCGCCGTCATGGACGCGCGGAGATACTCGCGATTCAGTCGGGCGATATTGCTGACAGAAATTTCCGCCGGACAGGCGGCTTCACATTCGGAAGTATTCGTGCAGGAGCCAAATCCCTCCTGGTCCATCTGAGCCACCATTCTGACGACGCGTGCATTCCGTTCCGGGCGTCCCTGCGGCAGAATCGCCAGCTGGGAGACCTTGGCGGAAACGAACAACATGGCGCTGGCGTTCTTGCACGCCGCCACACAGGCGCCGCAGCCGATACAGGCAGCTGCGTCCATGGCCAGCTCCTGCAGGTGGCCCGGCACCGGAATCGCATTGCCGTCCGGTGCATTCCCGGTATTGACCGAGACATAGCCGCCGGACTGAATGATCCGATCGAAGGCGGACCGGTCGACGACGAGGTCGCGCAGGACCGGAAAAGCCGTGGCACGCCACGGTTCAATCACGATCGTATCACCATCCCGAAATCTGCGCATATGCAGCTGACAGGTCGTGGTACCACGCTCCGGACCATGCGCCTGACCGTTGATCATCAGGCTGCACGATCCGCAGAGTCCTTCCCGACAGTCATGGTCGAACGCGACAGGCTCTTCTCCGGCCTGATGCAGCTGTTCGTTCAGCACGTCCAGCATTTCCAGGAACGACATGTGCGTGCTGACACCCCGCAGCTGGTAGTCGCGGAAGCCGCCACTGGCAGCGGGACCGGCCTGCCGCCACACACGGAGAGTCAGATTCAGCAATTCACCGCTCATGATTACTTGTAACTCCTGGTCGACGGCAGAACATAATCAAACGTCAGCGGTTCCTTATGCAGCGTCGGTTCATTCCCGACCCCGTGAGACTCCCAGGCCGCCACGTAGGAAAAATCGGCATCGTTTCGCTTCGCCTCACCCTCCGGCGTCTGATACTCCTCACGAAAGTGCCCGCCACATGACTCTTCCCGGTGCAGGGCATCAAATGCCAGCAGCTCGCCAAACTCCAGAAAATCTGCCACACGTCCGGCAAGCTCCAGACTCTGATTCAGCGATTTTCCGGAACCCGGAACCCGGAGGTTTCGCCAGAATTCGTCCCGCAGTTCCCGGATCCGGGTCACGGCACCTTCCAGCCCGGATTTTGTACGAGCCATCCCGCAGTGATCCCACATGATGTGACCCAGATCCCGGTGGAACGCATCCGCCGACTTTTTTCCCCCGATGTTCAGCAGCGAATTCACCCGCGACTCAGCGTCCTGTCTGACCTGCACGCACTGCGGATGATCATCGGGAATCTTCGGCAGCTTTGCCTGTGCCAGATGGTCTCCGATCGTGTACGGAATCACGAAGTAGCCATCGGACAGCCCCTGCATCAGGGCACTGGCGCCCAGACGATTGGCGCCGTGATCGGAGAAATTCGCTTCACCCAGCACATACAGGCCCGGAATGTTGCTCATCAGGTTATAGTCCACCCAGAGGCCGCCCATGGTGTAGTGGACTGCCGGGTAGATCCGCATCGGAGTGCTGTACGGATTGTCGGCTGTGATTTTCTCGTACATGTGGAACAGATTGCCGTATTTTCGCCGCACCGCGTCCTCACCATCCCGACGGATGGCGTCGCGGAAGTCAAGGTAGACGGCCAGGCCCGAGTCACCCACGCCGAAGCCACGATCACATCGTTCCTTTGCCGCACGGGACGCGACATCGCGGGGCACGAGGTTGCCGAAGGCCGGATAGCGGCGCTCCAGAAAATAGTCACGCTCGCCGTCGGGAATCTCCGCCGCTCCGCGCCGGTCGCCGGCATTCCTGGGCACCCACACGCGACCATCGTTTCGCAGACTCTCGCTCATTAAGGTCAGCTTCGACTGATAATCGCCGCTCACCGGAATGCACGTGGGGTGAATCTGCGTGTAACAGGGGTTCGCGAACAAGGCTCCGCGGCGGTGACACCGCCATGCTGCCGTCACGTTGCAGCCCTTGGCGTTCGTCGAAAGATAGTAGACGTTACCATAGCCGCCGGTACACAGGCAGACCGCGTCGGCAGTATGGACCTCAAATTCCCCCGTCACCATGTTGCGGACCACAATACCGCGGGCCACATTGTCAATCACGATCAGATCCATCATCTCGCGACGCGCAAACATCCTGACGCGCCCGAGCGACACCTGACGCATCAGAGCCTGATATGCACCCAGCAGCAGCTGCTGACCCGTCTGGCCACGGCAGTAAAACGTCCGCGAGACCTGTGCACCACCGAATGAGCGGTTTGCCAGCGTGCCGCCATACTCGCGCGCGAATGGCACCCCCTGAGCCACGCACTGGTCGATAATGTTGTTGCTCACCTGGGCCAGACGGTAAACATTTGCCTCCCGCGCTCGATAGTCCCCGCCCTTGACGGTGTCATAAAACAGGCGCCAGATGCTGTCGCCGTCGTTCTGATAGTTCTTCGCGCCATTGATCCCGCCCTGGGCAGCAATACTGTGCGCCCGGCGACCACTGTCCTGAAAACAAAATGCCTTGACTCCGTAGCCCAGCTCGGCAAGGGACGCCGCCGCTGCACCACCGGCCAGCCCTGTACCCACCACGATCACACTGAACTTGCGCTTATTCGCCGGATTCACCAGCTTCAGACTGAAACGATGCTTGTCCCATTTTTCCTGAATCGGGCCTTCAGGGACTCGGGAATTCAGCGTTTCACTTGCCACGCGAACCATCGCAGGACCTCGGAGTTTCTCAATGACTCAAACCACACTGAACGCGTTCTTCAACAACCCGCCTCGCCAGGCCCAGGTGCACAGAGAGCATCGGAGCAGACAACACCGGAACAGCCAGCTGACCAGTCAGCGATTCACCGCATGCGCCCACGCGATCAGACTGATGAACCCGACCGCAATGCCCCAGGCAAACAGCAGACTGATCAGCCGAAACAGCGGATTCCAGCGGCGATGACTGATTCCCAGCGTCTGCAATGCGCTCTGCACGCCGTGAGCCAGATGGATGCCCAGAGCCACGAGGCCAAGCAGATAGATGTACCGGCTGGGAGAACTGGTCAGCACCTGCCGAACGGCCAGAAACTCGTTCACGTGCCCACCCGCCGAACCTGCCGCACCTGCTGCGACCGCAGGGCGATAGTCCACAAAGGGGTTGACTTTCAGACGCAGATCGATCAGATGACAGACCAGAAACACCAGCACGACAGCGCCTGTGACGAGCATCCAACCGGATGCTCCTCCCTGAGGCAGGGCGAATACACCCTGCTTCGACTCCATGACTTCATAAGCCTGAGTCCGCGCCGCGCGACTCATCGCCGTCGTCGACAGCGCCAGCCCCAGATGGGCCACGAACACCACGAACAGCCCCGTCTCCGCGGCCGCCAGAGCCGGACCCAGACTGTGCAGCATCGCCGCATACTGATTGAAATCCTGCTCTCCGGCGAAGAGTTTGAGATTTCCGGCCAGGTGAGCCACCAGAAAGCCACACAGGGACAGCCCCGTGATCGCCATCAGAATCTTCTGCCCGACAGATGTCGAGCATGCCCGGACCAGCGGACCGCAGCCCGGCAGCCTGGACAGGTAACACGCCGGCAGACTCAAAATCCGAACAAGAGCGTTCAAGAGCCCGCTCCTCCGTCAGGAAAACAGAAGGTTACAGTCGTCGTCGGAACCAATACGCATGTCGCGGGATTATAGAGGCACCTCCCGGTTGTGCAACGACAACACGAACGACCCCCGCCGGACCACAGCCGGCGACCGCCACGGCAACGAAATGCC
>SYLK01000128.1 GCA_005809115.1 Planctomyces sp.
CACCGCAGACGTCGCGGCTCACGCAGGTCTTGTCCAGGGATTCTCAGATCATGAAACTCAAAGTGGGTGATGCAGCTCCGCCGTTCAGGCTGGCAGATACTCAGGGAGTGATCCACGCGACTGAAGATTATCGTGGTGGAAAGCTGCTGCTGTCATTTCACCGCTATGCCGCCTGCCCGTTGTGTAATCTGCATATCCACGAGTTGTCTGCGGCGTATCCGTTCCTCGACCAGCACGGTCTGCGGATTCTGGCCGTATTCATGTCGCCGGCGGAACGGGTAGCGGAGCAGTATCGAGAACGCGACGTTCCGTTTCCGCTCGTTTCAGACGCCGCGCGTGAAGTCTACGATCGGTATGGAGTGGAGTATTCGGTGCCCGGCATGCTGGCGGCGTTCGTCCATCCGCGGGCGATGCGTGCCTTCTTCAGCGGCTTCTTCCCCGGGCGGATTGATGCCGCCACGACGACGCTTCCGGCGGACTTTCTGATTGGTCCGGATCTTCGAATCGTCAGTGCCCACTATTCCACCAACATTACGCAGCACATGCCTCTGCAGACGATTCGCGAATATGCCGCGGGCACCGTCTGAAACCGTGGCCTGCCGGCACCGCTGGCAGCGACTGGCCCCGGGTGCTGCACTGCGGCAGCGATTGTGGCCAGGACGCATCCTGTTTCGGGAAGCACGGCCCGCGGTCCTTCGGGACTGGCGGGCCGTGTATTCTCTGCTGCTGCAGGACTGTCCGGTTCGATCCCCGGACGTCCCCGGAGGACACTGTTCGCAGGTGGTCAGTCTCAGCGGGGTGCCGTTCTGCCCGGGGCACCCGGAGCGGGTCAGAAGATCCCGCGGTAGTTCCAGTACGGATAATAGAAGTAGTAGTTCAGACCGCGCGCCCGGCTATTATATCGCCAGGGCAGGGCGAATGGCCGGTCACGGACGACGGGTTTTCTTCGCGGCATCGGATTGGTCACGATGGTCTGATGTCGGGCGTTTCCGGTCAGAATCTCCATTGTGGTATCGTGGCGGTAATTCGGATTGGCGTTGTATTCAGCCCTGTTGAACGGGATGGATCGATAGATCCGGGCATAGTCTGCCGGATTGACGGACGTTCCGGTCGTGGCGGCGGCGTTGGCGGCGTTGGCCGCGTTGGCGGCTTGTGTGGACGCTGAAGGCTTGTCTGCGACGCCCTGTGCCGGCGTGATCTGCATGACCCAGGTATCGGTGACCTGAACTTCTTCCGCCGCCAGGTTCGCAGTGCCGGAGAGCCACGCAGCAGCCACTGCGAGGCAGCAACAATTTCTGAACAACATGTCGAGTCCCCCCTCTTGTCAGAATCGGCAACCGTTCCGACCGAACGCTCGAATTCGGAACAGTCGGCTGGCGCAACAGCCGGTCGCACGAGATCCTGAATTTCAGGAGGATGGAGACAGCGCGCCCCCTGAGTCAATAATGGAAAAGTCAAACGAAAAAAAACCGAGCGGCGCAGTTCGGTGGAGATTACTGGTCCGGTTGTAGTGGTTTGTGGCCAATATACACCGTGGCGATGCCGCCGGTGAGTCGCCGAAAGGCCGTCCTGTCCAGTCCGGCTTCCTCCATCAGGTCCGTCAGCTGGTGGCCGCTGGGGAATTCCGAGACGGACTGAGGCAGGTATTCGTAGGCGGCCTGGCGGTTTCTGACGAGCATCTGGCCGAGGACTGGCAGCACGCGGCGGAAATACCACTGGTAGGCGCGGCTGAGGACACGGTTGTCGGGCAGTGAGAATTCCAGTACCAGGACCTTGCCGCCGGGCTGGCAGACCCGCGTCATTTCCTTCAGTCCGGCGATGGTGCTGGAGACATTGCGCAGGCCGAAGGCCACGGAGACGACCTGAAAAGTCGAATCCGGAAACGGCAGAGCCAGCGTATCTGCCTCGAGAAACACGACCTGGCGATTCTGGCGTTTGCGTTCTGCAATTCGGAGCATTCCCAGCGTGAAATCGGTTCCCACGACCGGGGCATCACCGGAAAGTTCCCGGCGAAATGCGAATGCCAGGTCGCCCGTGCCGGTGCAGACATCCAGCATCGGTGCCTGACTGAACGGGCGCGCCATCCGCACGGTCTGCCAGCGCCAATACACATCCGTGCCGGCCGACAGAAAGTGATTCATGAAGTCATAGCGACCGGCGATTTCTCCGAACATCTGTCGGATCCGCACACCGGACTTGTCGACGGGCATCGCGTGGTGCTCCCTGGGAACCGTCGGCGGGGATCCGTCGGCGGGCGAGAAAATCAGGGTGACGGTTTGTCACTGGCTGTGCAGTGGGACAGAGCCAGCAGGCAATAGGCGGTCACCAGGTTCGGGTCGCCCTCATACCATCGATCGGCCGGATTGGACCAGCTGCCGTTGGCCTGCTGCAGTGAGTTGAGTTTCGAGATGAGTTCGGATTTCCAGTGATGTCGCTCGCCGTCGGCATCTTCGAATTCATCCTCGCCCAGGGCCGACATCGTTTTGGCAAAGCTGTGATAATAATAATAGAGGCCCTGCTGTCCCATCCCCGGATTTTCATCGAGTGTATAGTTTCGTCGAATCCAGCCGGTGGCCGCCTGCACTCGTTCATCATCGCGATTCAGTCCGGCGAAAATGAGACTTTTCAGACCGGCGTAGGTGATGCTGCCGTAGGACCGGTAACCGCCGTTGTCAGTCAGTCCGGCCTTTGATTCTCCGCCGCGGGCCGGCGTGTAAATAAAACCGCCGTCGTTGACCTTTGCCGCAAACGCCAGCGTGTTGTGTCGGGACTCCAGATTCTGAGAGCGCGAAATAAAGATCAGAGCCTTCTGCATGGCGGGATCGTCTTCGGCCACACCGGCCTGACGCAGTGCCTCGACCAGAAACTGGGTATTGGACATATCCGGACGCTGTTTGCTGTCGTAACCGGCACCTCCGTACGCACCGTCAGCGGATTCGATGCCTTCACCTTCGTCCCACTGCAGTCCGCGCAGGAAGTTTTCGGCCTGGCGGATGACTGCGGCGTATTTCGCGTCACCGTGAACTTCGGACAGGGCCAGGACAGCAATGCAGGTTTCGTAGTTCTGATGTCGGCTTCCGACTGCGTGGATCCCGCCATCAGGGCGCTGGCGGGAAGTCAGAAATGTCAGTCCGCGGGAAACCAGCGGATCATCCGCCGTTCGACCGGACCGCAGCATGGACGCAGTCACAAGTCCGGTGATCCCCACGGCATCAGAGGACGTCCACGAACCATCCTCTCTCTGTGTGAGTTCCAGAAACCGGACGGCTGCGGCACGCATCTGCGGGACTTTGTCCGTGGCGGCATCGGCCGTCGATGGTCGGGCCGGAACGGCTTCCTGATCAGTCTGCGCGGTGAGTGTGTCTGCGGCGATGCTGCCCTGCAAGCCGGATCCGGCCAGGCAGAGCCACACGATCAACCACAGCCGTCCTCTCGCAGATCTGGTTTCTGACGACATTCCTGTTCTCCGCATGATGTTGCCGGTCCCCGAAGTCGGCCCCTGCCGACGCCGGAGTCCGGGACAGACTCAAGTAGACTCAGACACGGCGATTCCGGTATCTTACCGTCCGTACCGGCTTTGTCACAGGACGGAACCTGAATCCGGTATACGGCGAGGGATCAAGTCAGAAGGCCCGGGATATGGCTCATTCAGCGACGCGACCAGCACCACGCCCGCGAATCGTGAAAACGAAGATTATCGCGACGGTGGGTCCGGCCTGTGAATCGGAACATGTCCTGCGGGAACTTGTGATCTCGGGGGCCGACATTTTTCGACTGAATTTCGCACATGGCAGCCATGACTGGCTGGCGGGGCAGGTGAGCCGGATTCGCCGGGTTTCGGCGGAACTGGGCCGTCCGGTGGGCATACTGGGCGATCTGTCCGGTCCCAAGATCCGACTGGGAGAGATTTCCGGCGGAGAAGTGGATTGTGTCGAGGGCGCGGAGTTTGAATTCCATCGCGGGGAGGAATCCGGGGATTCAGCGCGACTGACGTGCACCTACGAGGCCCTGGTGGATGACGTCAAGGCCGGTGACCGCATCCTGCTGGCGGATGGCACCGTTTCCATGGTGGTGCTGCGGAAATCCCCTGACGGTGCGGCAGTCACATGCCAGGTCACACAGCCGGGGAAAATCCGCAGCCGCCAGGGCGTCAATCTGCCCGGAGTGGAACTGAGCACACCCAGCGTGACGGAAAAAGACCGTCACGATCTGGCATGGGCACTCCAGCATCAGCTTGACTTCATCGGCCTGAGTTTCGTGCGGCGCGCGTCCGATATTGTACTGCTGCATGAGCTGATCGCGGCGCACCAGCCTCAGCGGACCCCCCTGGTTGTGGCCAAGATCGAAAAGACGGAAGCGATCAATGACCTGGACAATATCCTGCAGGTGGCGGATGCCGTCATGGTCGCCCGTGGTGACCTTGGAGTGGAGGCCGACATTGCGCGTGTTCCGGTGCTGCAGAAACTGATCATCCGTCGCTGCAACGAGTGCCGGATTCCGGTGATCACAGCCACGCAGATGCTGGACAGCATGCAGTCCAACGAACTGCCGACCCGAGCCGAAGTGACGGACGTGGCCAACGCCGTCATCGACGGC
>SYLK01000129.1 GCA_005809115.1 Planctomyces sp.
CCGCTGCCGGGTATCACAGCCACAAAACCCGGCAGCTGCGCCCGACCCCTGCCGGGCGTCGTGGCTGATATCGTCTCGGCCGAAGGCACAAGTCTCGGGCCGAATCAGGGAGGACTGCTGGTGATGCGGCAGCCCTGGCCCCACATGCTCCGGACGCTCTACGGTGACCACGATCGCTTCGTCAAGACCTACTTCAGCACCATTGAGGGCGCTTACCTGGCCGGAGACGGTGCCCGGCGCGACGAGGACGGATTCATCTGGGTGATGGGGCGAGTTGACGATGTGATCAACGTGTCCGGTCACCGCCTCAGTACCATGGAAGTCGAGAGTTCTCTGGTGGCCCACGCCGCTGTGGCAGAGGCCGCCGTCGTGGGTTTTCCCCATGAACTCAAGGGCGAGGGAATCTGTTGTTTCGTAACGCTCAAGCGCGGAGACGGTGACGAATCACTGAAACAGGAACTGATCCAGCATGTTCGCCGCCAGATCGGTGCTCTGGCACAGCCGGATCAGATTCGCTTCGCCGCTTCGCTGCCCAAGACACGCAGCGGAAAGATCATGCGCAGGCTGCTGCGAGACATCGCGGCGGGACGCGAATCCACACAGGACACGACGACTCTGGAGGATCTGAGCGTCCTGGCAAAACTACGATCCGACGATGAATAGGCCAGGAGCGGCCACGACATTCCTCGCCGAACGTCATCACCGTGAATGGTTTCTGTGAGTGATTCCGGTCCGTGACGGCGACCGGCTGAAAGGGTGATTATGAATTCGCTGGAGCAGCTGAAGCAGCATACGGTGGTTGTGGCGGATACGGGCGATATCGATGCCATCGCCGAACATCAGCCGCGGGATGCCACGACCAATCCGTCCCTGCTGTATAAGGCCGCGCAGATGCCCCAGTACCAGGACCTGGTCGACGACGCCATCCGCGGCGGTCGGGCACTGGGTGCGTCTGATGACCGTCTGGTTGACGCGATTCTCGACCGACTGGGAGTCAATTTCGGGCGTCGCATTCTGCAGATTATTCCCGGGCGGGTATCGACCGAAGTGGATGCTCGGCTGAGTTTTGACGAGGACGCCACGGTTGCCAAAGCTCAGGAACTGATCGCCCTGTATGCGCAGGCCGGCATCCCCCCGCAACGGATTCTGATCAAGATCGCCAGTACCTGGGAAGGAATCCGCGCTGCCGAACGCCTGGA
The DNA here is from genome assembly GCA_005809115.1 of Planctomyces sp. GTDB lineage: Bacteria > Planctomycetota > Planctomycetia > Planctomycetales > Planctomycetaceae > F1-80-MAGs062. The sequence continues at coordinate 1,200 of SYLK01000129.1, forward strand.
ACGGCAGGGAATCCACTGCAACCTGACACTGCTGTTCGGGTTCGGTCAGGCCGTGGCCTGTGCCGAAGCCGGGGTGACTCTGATCAGTCCTTTCGTCGGGCGGATCTATGACTGGTATAAGACGGCTCGACGGGTGGAACAGATTCCGATCGCAGAAGATCCCGGGGTCCAGTCAGTCAGCAGAATCTACAACTATTACAAGAAGCATGGCTACAGCACCGAAGTGATGGGAGCCAGTTTTCGAACGGCGGCGCAGGTCACGGCGCTCTGCGGCTGCGACCTGCTGACGATTTCTCCGAACCTGCTGAGCGAACTGGCTGCGACGCAGGCCGCTGTGCCTCGGAGACTGGATGCAGCAGCGGCCGTCACGATGGACCTGCCGAAGGTCACGCTGAACGAGAATCACTTTCGCTGGATGCTGAACGAGGATGCGATGGCGACGGAAAAGCTGGCCGAAGGAATCCGCGGGTTTTCCGCAGACCTCAGCCGACTCCGCACGTGGCTGGCTCCACGTGTCGCTGCGTTGAATTCCGGCGAGCGGGGGATGTCAATCCCCTGATTGACCACACTGCCGGCCCCCAAATCAGGGCTGCCATCCAAATCATGGCACTGACGTGCCCCGCGCGCCGGGGGGGATCCTCAAACGATTCGCCCGCCACTCAGATTCAATTCAGAAACTCACCCGGCAAAATCCGCTTCAACTTCATCCCGATCCTGTCCTGGATCGTCCGGCGGATCTGAGTTCGTCGAGTTCAGCTTTTCGGGCGCTGATCCAATACGCTGGTGGCGAATCCTTCGATCTGATTTTCGGCCAGTTCAATCCGTTCAGCGTCAGCGCTGATCCGCACGGCAGTCCGCTGCATGGGCTGCCGAGTTTCCTGGATGACGTTTCGCGCAATCCGCACGTCTTTGGTCTTTCCCTGCACATCGATCGCGATCCCGTCCGCGCCGCCACTATCGATGATCCGATTGTCTTCGATCACATTGCGGTTCGCCCAGAAATCAGCACCTCGCGCTTCGTCACGAAACAGAATCCCCACTTTTCCACTGCCGGTAATGAGATTGTGCCGCATCACGTTGTCGGTGTCGTTGTGACCAATCGAGATGCCGAAGTTCCGGTTGTCGGCGATGTGGTTGTGTTCGGCCAGTCCGTACTTCACACCCCAGCACCAGAACAGGCCCAGACCGTTTCTTTCCAGCCGGCAGTGTCGAATCAGCGGACGCTGCGAACCCGATCCGGGGTGCACACCGAGGTCAGCGTTATCGTGGCTGTGGCATTCGTCCACGACGACATCATGGCAGATCTGAAAGCTGATCCCGTCACCGTTGTAGTTCCGTGCTTCCACGCGCCGGAAAGTGAAGCGGCTGCAGTCCTGCAGGAAAATCGCCCCGCCGTAATTCCCGTTGAAGTTCTCCGTGTTCGACAGGTTGCCGTCCAGCGTCAGGTTTTCAATCGTCACATCCGCTGCGTGCTCACTGGTCAGCAGGGGAAACAGGGACGCGCAGGTGGGCTCACCCGAAAGCCACAGATTCTCCCGCAGACCGTCGTTCAGCTTCAGTCGGTTGCCGGAACGCGCCACGATTGTCCGTTTGATGACGGTGGCCCCGTTGTTGTGGTGATTCCGCGCCTGAAACACGACGGAATCACCGACCCGGAAGTGCGCAGCATCGGTCAGCGTCACTTCCTGGTCGTACCAGTCCGAATCGGCGGCCAGCGGTCGCCTGGCGGACGGGATGCGAGTAATCACAGAATCCGCACCGCTTCCCGTCAGACGGATACCGGATGGCAGCGTAATCGACGATCTGAGCGTGTAGACACCGGGCAGAATTCTGACCGTGCCGCCTCCCCGGTTGGCCACGTAGTCCACCGCGGCCTGCAGTACCCGATCATCCTTCCCGATCAGGTCAGCGTGTTCGTGCCCGACGGTCATCGTGAGCTGCTCATCCCAGGCAGGTTCAAACCCTGTGTCTCCATCAGTCGCCCGGGGGTTCTGCACCGGAGGACGTCCATCGGCGAACAGGCGCGCGGTGAAGGCAGAAGCAGCAGCGCCTCCGGCCAGACACAGAAATCGACGGCGTGAGTCAGGCATTGCATATCCCCTCGGGAGCTGATCGCAAGTTGACACAAAGCCAGTCGGCAACCGCTGCACGAATTTGCGCAGCAGTGCGCATCCCGGCCTTGCCGGGGAAAAGGCCCCGATCGGCACAAGGGGTAACCGTTCACGGGCAAAGAGCTGCTATGTGTGAATGATGATTTTACCAAAAGCGCATACCGGTAGCGCGACCGAAATGTCGGTTTTAAAAAAATGGATCGGGGAAAGGAAGCGGTGAAGACGGGTGGCTCATCTCTGA
>SYLK01000130.1 GCA_005809115.1 Planctomyces sp.
AGGAACGATTTTCGGAGAAGGCTGCTGAACTGATCCGGCGCTGTGTGCATCCCTCGCAGGACATTGATGCTCTGCAGCTGACGAACGCCGAGGAGCGCTGGTCCTATACGGTGTTTCTGACGTCTCTTGCAAGGTATCTGCTGATCCGTCTGGAAGCCGGCCGGCTCGACGAAATGTATACCTATGCGCGGCAGGTGATGAGTCATTATGGTCGCTGGATGGTGGAGCACGAGCGCCGCACGCTGAGCCGTCCTGAGGAGCTGAAATACCCGACGGAAGCCTGGGCAGCTCAGGACCTGCGCAAGGCGAATGTACTGCGGCTGACGGCTGCGTGCGAGGACGACCCGGTCCGAGCAGCAGCGATGAGAACCATGGCCGATCGGCTGAGTGATGAAGCCTGGGCCGACCTGGAGACCTCTGGTGCGGCGCGCCTGAATGCCCGTTGTCTGTCGATCGTCATGACTGAGGGGCAGCGGGATCTGTTTCACCGATCTGACCCTGAGCTGCGGATTCCACCGGGGCAGGTCGCCCTGCCGCAGAGTCAATGGTCTATGTTTGTGCCGCAGAAGGTCCGCGTGCGCAGACTGCTCCGCTCACCGAGGGGGCTTGTTTCCGGCGCCGTACGAGCGCTCAGTCCGCGGCTCTGGCAGCAGACCTGGCGCGCCCTGAAACGGGAACTGTGATCGTCGCGTTTTTCTGATGAACAGAGCAGGAGTCGGACCCGGAATTCAGGTTTCAGGCCCGGAGACTGCAGCACGAAACCTGCTTCGGCGGGAGCCAACCCATGATCGCCGTCAACCATGAGTCGACAGATGTCGCGTCCCTGCTGGTATTCTCGGACGACTGGGGTCGCCATCCGTCGTCGTGTCAGCACCTGGTGTGGCAGCTGCTCGATCGTTACCCGGTCACCTGGGTCAACACCATCGGCACACGGACACCGCGACTGAATCAGGCCACTCTGCGGCGTGTGCGTGAAAAGCTGGTGCAATGGCATGGACTGCGACGCTGGACGGAGATGTCGGCAGCGAGCCGAACCCGGGTCCATCCGAATCTGCAGGTGGTCAATCCAAAAATGTGGCCGTGGTTCAGTCGTCCGCACGATCGGCGTCTGAACCAGTGGTGGCTGCGACGGCAACTGACGCCTCTGATCGAACGCATGCCCCAGCCGGTTGTGGCGCTCACGACTTTGCCGGTCACCTCCGATCTTGTCGGAGTGCTCCCGGTCAGCCGATGGGTCTATTATTGCGTGGATGATTTCTCAGAATGGCCGGGGCTGGACGGTGACACGCTGCGGAGGATGGATGTGTCGCTGATTGACCGCGCAGATTCTCTGGTGGCGGTGAGCCGGAATCTGCAGGCCATGATTGCACGACAGGGGCGGTCGTCAGAGCTGCTGACACACGGCGTGGACGTGAAATTCTGGAGTCCGCGAGGGTTCGTGGGCGGTCCGGTGAGTTCGTGTCCGCTGCTCCGTGACCTGCCTCAGCCCTGCGTGGTTTTCTGGGGGGTGATTGATCGCCGGCTGCAGACCGAAAGTCTGCTGCGGCTGTCGCGCGATCTGCTGCAGGAGCCGAGCGTTGCGTCCGGAACAATTGTGCTGGTGGGACCGCAGGACAATCCCGATCCGGCACTCCTGACCTGCCCGAACCTCGTGATGCGCCCGGCTCAGCCAATCGATCGTCTGCCGGAGATTGCTCACGCTGCCGGAGCGCTGATCATGCCGTACGCGGATCTTCCGGTCACTCGTGCCATGCAGCCTCTGAAGCTGAGAGAATACCTCGCCACCGGCAGGCCGGTGGTTGTCAATCGTCTGCCCTCGACGCAGCCCTGGGCCGATTGTCTGGACAACGCGGACTCACCCGAAGAATTCAGTCGGCTCGTGCGGCATCGGCTGGCGGTCGGCACACCGGCGGGGCAGCTGGCGGCACGCCGGCGGCTGGAACAGGAGAGCTGGTCGTCGCGCGCGGAGCTGCTGGACCAGATTCTGCGGGGCGGGCAGGGAGATTCGCCAGCGGAGCCGAAGTCCCGCCCCCAGCCGAATCTGACACTTTATCGGGCAGAGAATTCATGACACCGTCAGGCATCAGCGTGCAGGACGCCACAGCGCCGTTTGTACTGCATACACGCGTCGTGACCGGGACCGGAGGCGGCCCGGAGAAGACGATCCTGAACTCACCCCGTTACCTGCGGCGGTTCGGGATGGACGCCGCGTGTCTGTTCATGCGTCCCCCTCAGGATCCCGGGTTCAGGTCGCTGGAGACAAAGGCGACGGCGACGGACGCAGAGATTATCGGAGTGGACGATCGTGGTCCGATGGATCCCGGCGTCCTGCGGGCCTGCCTGCGGATCTGTCGTGAACGCCGGGTCGCGATCTGGCATGCGCATGACTACAAGAGCAACGCCATCGGACTGCTGCTGCGCCACTTTCACCCGATGCACCTTGTGACGACGGCCCACGGCTGGGTCCGCAGGACATCGCGCACGCCGCTCTATTACCGCATCGACCGCTTCTGCCTGAAACGTTTCGACCAGGTGATCTGTGTTTCCCCGGATCTGCAGGCGCAATGCCTTGCCGCAGGCGTCTCCCCTGACCGGCTGAGTCTGGTGGACAACGCCATCATCCCGGAGGAATATGCCACGGGTCCGGCAGGTCCCGGCGTTCGGGAACGATTCGGCGCGGAACCGCAGGGTCTGCTGATCGGAGCCGCGGGACGTCTGTCTGAAGAAAAGGGATTCCGGCATCTGATCACGGCCGTCGGCCGTCTGGTTTCGGAAGGACATTGCGTCCAGCTGGTCATCGCCGGCGAAGGTCACCTGCGGCCCGTCCTGCAGCAGCAGATCGACGCTCTCGGTCTGCAGGATCGCGTTCGGTTGCCGGGATTTCTCGAGGATCCCCGCGATTTTTACGAGGCGCTCGATCTGTTCGTGCTGAGCAGTCTGCGTGAGGGACTGCCGAACGTCGTGCTGGAAGCCATGGCAACCGGCCGACCCGTGGTCGCCACGAACTGTAATGGCGTTCCACGACTGGTCCGTGACGGTGAAAACGGCCTTGTGGTTCCGGTGGATGATCCCGCCGAACTGACCAATGCGATGCGCCGCTGTGTGACGTCGCCGTCTCTGCGGGAGCGACTGGCGGCGGCGGGCCGCAGCACAATCGAGACGGACTTCAGCTTCGACCAGCGGATGCGGAAAATCATTCGTGTCTATCGCCGCCTGTCGCCGGAGATCGCGGCGGTTATCCCTGAGTGGGAGCCCTGCCGGAAAGCAGTTTCCGGATATTTGAGCGATGTCGCCAGATGATCAGCACGGGAATGACGACCGAAAAAGCGGTGAGTGACAGATTTCGCGGTGCGAATGCTGCTGGTCCGCTGAGGACAAACTGACACACGGTGAACGCTGTGGCAGCCGTGATCGAAGCGATCGCCGCGACTCGGAAGATGGCCAGAGAAATCCCGAATGCAGCGAGAGCGACCAGGCAGGCCATGGGCGCCACGACGAGCACGACGCCCAGCGCCGTGGCGACCCCTTTGCCGCCTCGGAGTCCCAGACTGACCGGGTACATATGGCCCACAATGGCACACACACCCGCTGCGATCGTCAGGTGCATCGCGTTGTCCGGCGTCATGTACTCTCCTGCCAGCGAACGCGTCGCGAGGGTGGGCAGAAATCCCTTCATCGCGTCCAGCAGCAGCACGATGCTGCCCCATTTCCAGCCCAGGATCCTGGCGACATTCGTGGCACCGATATTTCCGCTGCCATGCCGACGAATATCGTCGCGGAGGACGACTCGCCCCAGCAGGTAGCCAAAGGGTATGCTGCCGACGAGATAGGCCGTCAGACAGCACGTGGCTGCAGTCAGCATCATGAGACAACTTGCGATGGATGTGATCGATGTATGATGCGAAACCCCTGATGCAGGCGAGGCATCATCCCGGACGAATCAGGCCGACGCCCGGCGACGGGTTCTGGCATGCCGCACTGCGCGGGGCTTCAGTTTCAGAAAGACGGACAACATCTGCTCAGCATCCCGGAAACGTCGGCGGGGATTCGGTTCGATCGACCGGCGCATGAAGTCGATGAACTCCTGAGGGACTTTGCTTCTGAGCCGCTGGTGTCCCTGCGGTGGCCACTCAAATGGCCACTCGGGCCAGCTTCCCGTCAGCATCCTCCAGATGATGAGACCAATGGAAAACACGTCCGACCGTCGGGATGGTTTGCCCATCGCCTGCTCCGGGGCCATATAACCCACGGTCCCGGTCCCGGATCCCTGAACCGTCTTTCGCGAGATCTTGGCGATGCCAAAATCTGCCAGTCGCACGCGGTTCTCGGGAAATACGATCACGTTATCGGGTTTGATATCGCAGTGAATCACGCGATGAGAATGAGCACAGGCGACAGCCCGAATGATCTGTTCCGCGATATCCAGGGCCGTATCAAGGGCCAGTCGCCGCGTGAGCCGCGTCAGCAGTGTTTCCACTCCCAGGGGAAATACCATCACCAGTCGGTCATCAATGATGCTGGCATCCTTGAGCGGCAGGATGTTTTCGTGCTCCAGGTTCTGAGTCGTGCGAATTTCACGGCGGAACTCGTTCAGCACGGTTGCCGTGGTGTACTGAGAGTGCGGGATTTTGACGGCAACTCGAATGCCCTGAATCGTATCCAGGGCCTGAAACACGGAGGCGAACCCCCCCTGCCCCAGACGGCGTTCAAGGCGATACTTGCCGATCTTCTGGCGAATACGGAGTTCACTGCTCATGAGATGCTGCCGGAGCCTCACATCAACTCGCTGGCTGTCGCTGCGTGCCACACTGATGGGCGCGCACGTCACCGTGGGATGCGCCCTTCATCGTCCAGATTCGGCGAGCCCATGCAATCGGAAGGATTCCATTTTTGTGGGAAGGACGAGAAATCGCGGTTTGCCGGGAGGCAGCGCGGCAGAATCACCAGCCATCAGTGAAATTCTCCCGGCCTTTCCCCCAGGAAAAGGCGAGGTTCGGCGAATCAGAGTCAGGTCTGCGACGGGGGCAGATTCCGTGAAACCGGAAAAATGCTGACCTGGCTGCAAGATGCTCTATTGACCATTTCACCCTGATTCCGTGAGAATCCGGCAGGATCTGCCAGTTCACAGCGGCAGTCCGCCAGGAATATTCTCATCAAATCCCAAAGGACTTCCCATGACCTTCGTGCCATTCGGTCGACTGCTGCTGGCTTCTACTCTGGTGTTCAGCAGCCTCTGCGAAATCGGCTCTGCGCAGCAGACGGTGCTCAGCGACAAGATTCTTCCCCGGGATACATTCCTGCATTTCTCGATCCCCAGTGTGCAGAAACTGAAACAGGCGCTCGAAAACTCATCCACCGGTGAATTGTGGGCCGACCCCGCGTTTGATGATTTCAAAGCAGAGATCAATACCGCATTCAGCAGTGAATTGAATGAAATGCTGACAAAGGTGAACGAGTCTCTGGGACTAAGCCTCGAGGAACTCCTGAACATTCCTGCAGGCGAAGTCAGCCTGGCAGTCTCGGCAACCGGCAATCGGATGGGCGGGGCGCTGTTTCTGGACTACGGCGAAAACCAGTCTCAGATTGAAAGCCTGCTGCAGAAGGCGGTGGAGGAATTGTCGAAGTCGCCCGGCCTGCAACAGGCCAGCACGACGATCGAGGGCACCGAAGTGACCCTGTTCAATGTGACGAGTCCGGTGGCGAAACAGACGCCACTCGCCAAAGAATTCGGCTGGTTTCTGCGGGACAGTCGCCTGGTGGTCTCGAACTCCAGGCCATTGCTGGAGGCCATCCTGGCCGGCTGGGACGGAACGGGGAGTCAGACACTGCATTCCAACCCGGTGTATGCTTACATCATGGAACGATGCCAGAGCAGCCCGGATGCCGACATGATCACCATGTACTTTGATCCGATCGGCCTGGTGACAAAGCTGGTACAGACCGGCTCCGCAGGTGAAGCCGGCATGGGGGCCGGCATGTTCCTGGGTTTTCTGCCGACACTGGGACTGAATCAGCTGAAGGCGATGGGGTCCGTGGCCCAGATGAACGTCGAGGGATTTGAGGGAGTCTCGCGGTCCTTCATCTACTCCGAACAGCCGGCGGCCGGTGCGATGCGGATCTTTCTGCTGGATCAGGTCGAACAGGCTCCACCGGAATGGGTCAAGGAAGGCGTCAGTCTGTATATGGCAACCCGCTGGAAAGTCGATGAAGCCTATGCGGCCGTGGAGTCACTGGTGGACATGTTCCAGGGGGCGGGGACTCTGGCGGGCCTGATTGAACAGTATGCTTCTCGAGGTCCGCAGGTTCACATCAAGAACGACTTGATTGATCAGCTGGATGGTAACCTGCAGGTGGTCTCAGCTCCGAACGCGGATGAGGAAACGCCCGGCAGTGATCAGATGCTGTTCGTCGTCGGCGTCCGGGATGCGGACAAGATGACCAACCTGCTGACAAAACTCGCCTCAGAACCCGGTTTCCCGGGCGAGAGTCGCGAGTTCCAGGGTGCGACACTGTACGAAGTCAATGCGGGTCCGGAACAGAAGTTTTCGTTCACCGTGGCCAACAGCAAACTGATGATCTGCGTCGGCGGGGCGCTGCTGGAGCAGGTACTCAGAAACGACAGCGATCTCGAACCCCTGGCAGAGACGGAAGAATACCAGCAGATCGCCGAACACTTTCGCTCAGGCGCCCTCGCCGTGACATACACGAATCCAGCGGCGCAGTATCGCTCACTTTACGATCTGCTGAAGAATGGCAAAGCCGCCGAAAACTTTCCGGGCATGGACGATTTCTTTGAACGGATCGACTTCAGCCGGCTGCCGGCCTTTGAAGTGATCGAGAAATACCTGTCCCCGGCCGGTGGCTGCTGGATCGGCGACGACAATGGCGTCCTGATGGAACAGTTTTCCCTGAAGCGCGACGGGGAAGACAGCGAATAGGCTGCGCCTCCGATCCATCAGCGATTGCTCAGAACGTATGAATCGGCCGAGCCCGTCCACCTCCGGACGGGCTCGTTCCCGTTGCGGGACGTCCAGCACCAGAGTCAGCTGTCCGGCGACTGACTCTGCTGGTCAACGGGGCATGGGTTGGCCTGACTGATCGCGCGATCACCGTGACGCGGCAGGATTTGGCCAGTTGAGATGACGATGCAGAAACGCGTAGGTTCCTTTTCCGTTGATCGTGTGAGGTCCCACGAACCACTCGATTTCGGTCCGGTCGCCGATGCCGAGTCGAGCCGCGTACAGATGTCTGACTTTGGCGTATTCAAACGCCACCCAGTCATCGGTTCCGACACCGTCGAAATGGCCGCGTTCCACCATGAATGGTCTGGGACAGATCAGTGCAGCCATCTCGGCATAGTTGAATGTGCTGCCGAGGTCCCATTCAAAGATCTCGTATTCGCCGGTCCCGATGTAGCTGAACCCGTGCCGCGAGCTGGCGTTTTTCAGCACCCACTCGTTGAAGTCGGCCGAGCAGATCGACAGACAGTAGTCCGTGACCAGCGCCGGAATTCGCATGGCTGACTTGCCACCGTAGCTCAGTCCGTAGAAGGCGATCCGCTCCTGATCCACGAAGGGCTGAGTTTTCAGCCAGTTTACGATCTGCTGGTGCTGAGGCACGATGATTGAGAACAGAGATCGCCCCAGTGGCTGTGCCTTTCTCTGCAGTGTGCGGAATCGATCGCGAAAGATGTAGGGATTCTGGGGAGAAAACGTGATAAACCCCCGTTCACACAGCTTCGCCGCGAAATCGTGGTAGGCGGGATTGTCGTTCAGGAACACATCCGTGGGACGTCCTTCCAGGCCGTGCTGGCAGACGACCACCGGACGCTGCTCACCAGGCTTCAGGTCCTTTGGCAGCAGCAAAACCCCGTAGGCCATCACATCCGGGTAAACGTCCAGCTGCACTTCATGCCCGGTCCATTTGTCCGTCTCCCATGTCGGCCGGGAATGGGCATTCGGCGGCAGCAGGGGGTCATCGAATTTTCCGATCACCTGGTCGCGGAAGATGGTCCGATAGGGTTCAGCGGATTTCTGAAACGCGGCCACGGATGTCCTGTCCAGCTGCGACAGAAACGCTTCGCGGACAAATGCGCTTTCTCGCAGCAGTGCCTGATTGTGACGGTCCATTTCCTGAACCAGGACTTTGAGGCGTTGTTCCGGATCCGGCAGCGATCGGCCCTCAGTCGGCTCCGGCGGCTGCCACGGAGCGACTGTGGTCGACACTCTGAGGCTGGAAAGCAGCTGTTCGACGGCAGCCGGCGTTGTTTCGGCGAGATGAAACGCCTCGGCCCGGCCGGTGGCGTCCGCGAGTGGTTTCAGGCGGCGGCGAGCCTCGTTCAGCAGTGCTGCGGCGGCGACACGATCCGGAGAGACCAGCTGGGCCGGCGCGCCACCGCCTTCGCCCGTCAGCGTCAGTTCGGGACCGGGGGTCGTGGCCACAATCAGCGTGCGCTGTGCGAGCAGCAGCGCCAGCTCGGTCGCCCCGAACCGCTGCAGCAGCCCGGCCAGATTGCGCTCCAGCGGCTCGTTCCAGCTGTTCTCACGCGGGCCGAAAAATCCGCTAACCACAACGGCATCAATCCGTGGGTCCAGCCCAGCGGAAAATAATCCTGCCATCCCGCCTTCACCGTAGCCATAGACACCCAGGGGCCGCGCCGACGCATCGGCTGAGAACCAGTCGACCAGCGACAGGATCGACTGCACCTCGTATCCGACCAGCGTCCGTCCCAGAATAAATGCCGCACGATGCACATATTCGCGATGCGTCAGGGTGGCCCGGCCGCCCCGCTGTTCACGCTGACGACTGACCAGTCGCGGAACCACCACGCGGCAGCCCGCCGCCGCGATCAGGCGCGCCGTCTGCTCACCGGGCTCAATCCCGGAAGTCAGTCCGCACAGCTGCTCGGGTGTCTGATCCGCATCCGGAATTACGATCACATCGGCCGTCGGCGGACGTCCGCGCGGCACGATCAGCAGCCCCTCACCGTAGACGGATGGCAGTCCGGCACACTGGGGGCTCGGATCCCCCAGCACTGGCCAGCGAATCGCCGAGATCTCGACGTCATGGCTCGCCGCCAGCACCGAATGGCCACTTCCGTCCTCCAGGAAATCCGGGCCGGCGAACGGCAGACGCACGTCCCGCACGCCGAGACACCGCGCCAGGTACTCGCGATGTGGCCGCAGCGATGCGTCACAGGCGGCAGCAGAAGACAGATCCAGCGACCATGCCGCTTCCCGACCAGCGGCGGTCTCCGCGATCCGCCGGAGCAGAAATCGGTCAATCCCGTCGACCATCAGCGACGCAAAATCACCGTCACCCATCAACGGCCGGGTCTCGACCGGAACCACCCCGGTCGGCTCCGCGGCCACGCCGGGCCTGCCGAGCAGCAGAACCAGGGCCCAGGGGATCCATCGGAATTCAACGCTGCGAACTGCTGCTGCCATGGCTGGTTTCCTGCTGAACTCTCCGAGACTGCACGTCACGCGAAGGGTAAGAAATCATCAAGGGGTTCACAACCGGAGCCCATGGGGCAGACCCGTTCAACGCGGCACGCGCTTCGCCCGCAACCCAGCGCAGCCACGCTCGCCAGGTCGTCAGGTCGTCAGGTCCGGTTGCTGCGCGAGTGGTCGAGATGCCGGGAGGGGGCATCCTGGCAGAGACATCCTGGGGTCAGATCTTATTGATTCGGGTGAGCGGCTGTGTTAGGACCGGCCAAAAAATCAATTGAACAAATTGTCTGGTCAGGGAAGCGCAGCGCCCCTGACCAGAGTCACGCTGGTGTGTGACAGCGGCTGGACCTGAAAGTTTCGTTGTGGCCGTAAAATTGCAGCATGAAATCATCGGCCAGCTGATGAACTGATCG
>SYLK01000131.1 GCA_005809115.1 Planctomyces sp.
CAGGCATTGCTGCAGCGGTACTCTGAACTCCTGACTCTCCAGCCGCGTCAGATGGGCGAAACAATCCGACGACTGCTGAAGGAAATCGATTACGACTCCGAAATCACAAAACAGTACAAGGAAGCGAGTCAGCAGGAAACACGGCGCAATGTGCTCGAAGAATTCGTGAATTCGATCGCACAGTTCGCCGAAAAGGAATCGCAGCCTACCCTCGCCGGGTTTCTCGAGACAACCGCACTGATGGATCGCGAAGAACAGTCAGAAAAAGATGATACCCATCAGGAAAACAGCCTCCGACTCATGACTCTGCATTCAGCCAAGGGACTCGAGTTTCCCCGTGTCTACCTGGTCGGCATGGAAGAAGGTCTCCTGCCACACAAACGCGCCATCGAAAGCGGACTGGAAAAGGATATCGCGGAAGAACGGCGACTCGCCTATGTCGGAATTACCAGGGCGATGGATCACCTGACCCTCACCCGCGCCGTCTCACGCATGAAATGGGGTAAGCGTCGCGAAGCACTCTGCTCCCGATTCCTGTTCGAAATGCAGAAAGATCCGGGACTCGAACTGGCCGAAGAACACATCGGCGCTGATTCCGAACGCTCCGCACTGATTCCCGCAGATCTGCTGCCAAAGCCCCACTCAACCACCGTCCCGCCGCAGACTCCACACTCCACCGCCACGCCTCTGCCCACACGACCGCCGAAATCGTCAGTGACCCTCAATGAATTCGATGCCCCGCCATTCTGATGCCAGCCCCGGAACCGTCCTCATCGACCGACTCCGTCTGAGCAATCCGTCAGGTCGTCGAGACAAAATGCTGCGAAATCCCTCCCACCAGAGGACCACAGCATCGCGGGATTGCAGAACTGTATTGCCCAGGCTCAAGGCGAGTGTGAAAACATTTGCTGGAGTTGAGCGATTCCAGAAAGGGTGGCTTCAACTTCTCCAATCGGCAAAAAAAGCACTTCGGCAGTAATCGGATCTGTCACGCGACCGGATGTGCCGGGAGGGCGACATCGACAATAATATGGGTGACAAAAAAATCAGAACAGGTCGACTGGAACTCACATCGTCAGAATTATCAATTTGAGACGGCAGGCACTTTTCGTTCATGTTTTTGTCCTTCATCTTTTTGTCACAGAAATCCCGCCTGGATTCCTTGTCATCACCATTCCGTTAATGGCCCCATGCGAAAAATCCCGGGGGTTTGGGGGCTGGCCCCAAAGCTGCCGCCAATTCAACGTCCAGTTTCCCCTGTGTCCGCTTCCGTCCTGCGCTATTCGCTCCACCCGTTTCCTCAACTTACGCTGAACCAATACAGCACCGTTTCTCGCCCGATTGACAGGCTGTGGGCAGTGGTTCAGAATGGTTCTGGTGTTTTTCCTGTGTTCTCAAAGGCCGACCTGACGATGCATCATCCGCAGAAACACAGACGACGAGAGTTCCTGATCGCCTCAGCCTTCGCCTCAGGTGCCATGCTGTGGAATCGCAGCGGCACCACTGATGCCTTCGCCGATGACGATCGGAAGCTCGCATTGCACGCCTGGGAGCGCGATCCGCGAAATCCGATCTTCGTCCCGAAATCTGACTTCGATGCGAAAGGGTCACAGGGACCCTGCGTGATTCCGCACAACGGACAGTGGTGGATGTTCTACGGCGGACACGGGACCGACGATAAACTGCGGATCTGCCTGGCAACCGCGTCTCCGAACCGACCGACAGAATGGGAACGACTGGGGCCTGTGATTGATCTCGGCGGACCCGGAGCATTCGACGAAGTCCATTGCATTTACCCGTGCGTACACCGTTTTGCAGATCAATGGCACCTGTATTATTCCGCCCGCAGCACTCGCACCGGAGCTCAGAATTTCTCTCAGTACTGGGGGATCGGCCTCGCGACGAGCGACAACCTGCGAGACTGGACGAAACATCCCGCCAGCCCGGTCCTGCTGGGAGACGGAGTGCCGCAGTATCCTGACAACCGGGCTCTTGTGGGCCTCGGAAATATTCTGGAATTGCCACAACCGGACGGCCGGACACTGTACCGCCTGCATTACACGATTCTGCCCGGCAGTACGGAGCGTGACCCCAATCATAAAGTCTGTGCCTCCGCCGAGTCGTTCGATGGGATCGAGTGGAAGAACCGGCGAGTCGTTCTCGACCGCCGCCTCGATACCGCCTCCGAAAACACCGGCGTCGTCGGGCTGCATGTCTGGAAAACGAAGTCTCGCTATCGAGCGATTTATACGGGAATGGATTCCGGGCTCACCTACTCCCTGTGTGAGGCCGTGAGCCTGGACGGACTGAACTGGGAACGCGGCGCCCCGGATGAGAATGTCTCACTCTCTATCCGGCCCGGCACCTGGGAAAGCGGTACGATCGGTTACCCCCACCTGCTGCACGAAGCCGGCTCACTCCGCGTCTTCTACAACGGCGCGCGCGGCTACGGGTCGACGGGGATCGGCATGGTCACGGCACCAATCCTGGATTGATCACGGAAACAAGGTCAGGATTTCCGCAGGCTCGACACAGCCTGCGGCGCGATGCCAGGCTGTGAGACAACGCGAGCCTGGAGCGTTTCGCGGTTCGATCCGCAGGAAACATTTCGGATCAGGGTCGCTGCTGTGCTATCCTGTGTGGTTCCGCAACTCATCGACCGTCTGGAATCAGTCATGTTACGGCTTCTCGGCAACAACAAACGAGTCTGCCACGGACCCACCCGCAGAGAACTCCTCGTGGCCGGGGGGCTGAGCGGGCTGAGTCTCGGCATGGGCGGATTGACCGGACAGCTGCGAGCCGCAGATGCCCTCGCGGCAGGATCTCCTCACGGCAAAGCCAGGTCGGTGATCTGCCTGTTTCTGTTTGGAGGATGGAGTCAGCTCGAAACGTTTGACATGAAACCGAACGCCGCCCAGGAAATTCGCGGCCCGTACAAGCCGATCGCGTCAAGCGTCCCCGGTCTGCAGGTCTGCGAACACCTGCCGCTGTTGTCGCAACGGATGCACCAGGTGGCAGTCATCCGCTCGCTCACGACGCCGGACCCTTCACACAATACCGCCCGAGTTCTGACGGGATTCGATTCGCAGTCGGGAACTCTCCTGAAAGGGACGGGAATCAATCCGGCAATTGCCCGTGACAGACCGTATTTCCTGTCAGCGCTGCAATATCTCGGCGAACGTCGATCTGTGGAAAGTGCCGATGCGCAGATGCAGCTGCCGGCGCAGATGCAGCTGCCGGCGCAGATGTGTGTCCCGAATCGCCTGGGATTGCTCGAAGG
>SYLK01000132.1 GCA_005809115.1 Planctomyces sp.
CATCCAGATGTACGGCGATGTCGTGCTGGATATGAAGCCGGCGTCGAAGACGGAGCACGATCCGTTCGAGGTGCTGATCGAGCAGAAGAAGGAGAAACTGGGAGTTCATCACGACCACGAGATGTCCGTGGCGGCGCTGCGTGAACTGGTCGCAGAATTCAAGGCCATTACGAAGAAGCGAACGGGCAGGGATTTTCCGACGGAACCATGGGAGCAGGTCTGGGGAGCTGTCAGCGCGGTGTTCGGAAGCTGGATGAACGATCGGGCGATGGTCTACCGCCGGGAATATGGAATTCCGCATGAGTGGGGTACGGCGTGCAATGTCCAGGCCATGGTGTTCGGAAATCTTGGTGAGGGTTGTGCGACAGGTGTGGGGCTGACGCGTGATTGTTCTCTGGGGCGCCCTGGTTTTTGCGGCGACTATCTGCTGAACGCCCAGGGTGAAGACGTCGTGGCCGGAATCCGCGCTCCCGAACGGATTGAAGAGAAGCTCCGGCACGACATGCCGGATGCCTACGAACAGCTCGACAACATCGGCAGAACACTGGAGCAGCATTTCCGGGAGGTCCAGGACATTGAGTTCACGGTGGAGCGACACAAGGTCTGGATGCTGCAGACACGCAACGCCAAGCGTACGGGTTTTGCTGCCGTGCGGATTGCTGTCGACCTCGTCAATGAGGGACTGATTACACCCAGGGAAGCCCTGCTGAAGCGTCGGATTCCCGCTGACGATCTCAATCAGCTGCTGCAGCCGATTTTCGCACCGGCGGCCAGGCAGGCGGCCACCCGCAGCGGTCAGTTTCTGGCAAAGGGGATCAATGCCGGTCCGGGAGCGGCTTCCGGCAGAATCGTGTTTCACGCTTCCGACGCCGAAGCACGATACATCGCCGATCCGTCGCTGGTTCAGGTGCTGGTGCGACGTGAAACAAGTCCCGAGGACCTGCGAGGCATGCGGGTGGCCAAAGGAATTCTGACCGCATTCGGCGGCGCCAGCTCACACGCGGCTCTCGTGAGCCGTCAGATGGGCAAGGCCTGTATCGTCGGCTGCTCCGCGCTGAAGATCAACTACGACGCGGCCACGTTGACGGTCGGGGATCGGGTGCTGAAGGACGGCGACTGGATCAGCATCGACGGTTTTACGGGAGAAGTGTTCGAGGGCCGCGTGGAAACGAGTGCCAGCGAAGTGATCTCTGTCCTGATCGACCGGACGCTGAAGCCGGAAGAGAGTGAAACCTATCAGCGGTACGCGCAGCTCATGCAGTGGGCTGATGAGTTCCGTCGCCTGAAGATCCGTACGAATGCCGACCAGCCGGATCAGGCGGCACAGGCCATCCGTTTCGGTGCAGAAGGCATCGGTCTGTGCCGGACCGAACATATGTTCTTCGATCATCTCGACGAAATTCGAGAAATGATCTGTGCCACCACCGAAGTCGCACGCAGGGACGCTGTGGATAAACTGCTGCCGTTCCAGCGAAGTGATTTCGAAGGGCTGTTCCGCGAAATGGCGGGGAAGCCGGTCACGATTCGCCTGCTGGATCCGCCACTGCATGAGTTTCTGAGCGAGCGTCATCTGTCGGAAGACCCGAACATCGCAAAGAAGCTGGCTCGGCAGCTGAATATCAGCGAAGACTCCGTTCGCAGTCGCGTCCGGAGCCTGCACGAAGAGAATCCCATGCTGGGGCACCGCGGCTGCCGGATCGGGATTGTCTATCCGGAAATCACGGCGATGCAGACTCGCGCCATCATCGAGGCGGCCTGCAATGTCCGCAGGGAAGGCATCGTGGTTCTGCCGGAGATCATGATTCCGCTCGTCGGCTTCCTGACGGAATACCGAGATCAGGAGAAGACTGTTCGCTCGATTGCGGAAGCTGTCATCGCCGAAAAGGGTGTTCCTCTGGAATATCTGGTTGGAACGATGATTGAGATTCCCCGCGCGGCTCTGCGAGCTGACCAGATTGCGTCCGCGGCGCAATTCTTCAGCTTCGGAACCAACGATCTGACCCAGACGTGTCTCGGGATGAGCCGCGATGACTACGGCGGGTTCATCGGTCACTATCGTGAAAACGACATCATCGGATCAGATCCGTTCCAGACAATCGATCAGGAAGGAGTCGGCCGGCTGATGGAACTCGGCGTACAGGGAGGCCGTGGAACTCGACCGGGCCTGAAGATCGGCATCTGCGGTGAGCATGGTGGTGATCCGGCGTCGGTCATGTTCTGCCACCGCATCGGTCTGGACTATGTCAGTTGTTCTCCCTACCGGATTCCGATTGCCCGACTGGCGGCGGCGCAGGCCGCGGTCGCAGACCTCTGAACTTTGCCCTGACCGGAGTGCTTGACCATGCTGCGTATTACTGTTGCGATTGCTGTGCTGCTGTCCGTCGCCGCGAATGCTGACCTCACGTCGGCTGGTGCGAACGAAAAGAATCAGCCCGCCAGCGGCGAACCCGGCGAGTGGATCAGCATGTGGGATGGCCGGACCCTTGATGGCTGGAAGGCCAGCGAGAACAAGGGATCATGGAAGGTGGTGGATGGTACGCTGACCTGCAGCGGCAAACGCAGTCATCTGTTCTATGTTGCGGAGCCGCTGCCGTTCCGGAATTTTGAGTTGGAATGCGAAGTCATGACGACGCCCGGGAGCAATGCCGGGATTTACTTTCATACTCGCTATCAGGAAACCGGCTGGCCGAAGTATGGCCACGAATGTCAGGTCAATATCACTCACTCTGATCCGAAAAAGAGCGGTGGTCTGTACGGAGTCGCGGATGTGGCGAATCCGCCGGCAAAAGACAACGAATGGTACAGGAACTCGATCCGGGTCGAAGGACGTCATGTCGTGATCAGAATCAATGACCAGGTCACCACGGACTTTACGGAACCTGAAAACCAGAAGGCGTTTTCTGAGGACTTTGAGCGCCGCCTGGGCGAGGGCACGATCGCGCTTCAGGCGCATGATCCTCAGAGTGTCGTCCACTTCCGAAATCTCCGAATTCGCCGATTGCCGTGAACCTGCTCTGTCCCGCAGCCTGGCGATATCGGACTGAACTGCCGCCGACCAGGGAGTGAAGCATACAGCTTCGGGAAAGCCCTGTGGAAAACGAGTGAGATCGTCGGATTGTTCAGATGCTGTCGTGGATGATGGGGTCATGAGAATACTGCCGGACGGCGCTGCGGAAGTGGTTTCGGCCGTGATTCGTCTGCGGCGCTCGATCAAGCCGGCAGATTTTTCCGACCGTCCGGTGGATCAGGCGACAGTGCGGCAGTTGCTGGAAGCGGCTCACTTGGCACCCACGCATGGGATGACGGAGCCGTGGCGGTTCACAGTTTTCATGGGCTCGGCGCGTCTGGAACTGGCGGAATTTCTGGCGCGTGTGCTTCAGCAGATCACTCCGCAGGCGGAAACTCTTGTCGGCAAAGCGGAAAAGCTGAAACGCGCGATCCAGGCGGCTCCCTGCTGCCTGGCGATCGGGATGCACCGGCAGCGTTCCGGGAAGATTCCGGAGGTTGAGGAGATTTCCGCCGTGGCCTGCGCGGTGCAGAATCTCCATCTGCTGGCAACCGCTCTGGGAATGGCCGGATACTGGTCCTCGGGGCTGGCCATCTGCAGCACCGCGTTTCGCGACTATCTGGGGCTGCAGGATGAGGATCGGGTACTTGGGCTGTTCTATCTGGGATATCCGGCGGCAGAGTGGCCGTCCGGAACCCGCTCTTCGCTCGACGGGAGGATCGTCTGGCGGTGCGGCGCTGAATCAGGTTCCTGTTCAGAACGGCTTTGATCATGCAGCAGACGGTCCGCCATGGGTTGTTCGGAATTGTCCTGACACTGGGATGTGTCGTTGCTTTTCTGCTGTTGCCGGGTCGTGTCCGAGGTCCTGCCGTTGCGGCGGACGGTCCCGGTGGTGAAGAGAAAGCCATCGAGGCGGAGACTTCTGCGCCTGTAAATGCGGCAGTCTCGCCCGTGACGGGGGCGATCTCGCTCGCGACGGGGGCTGTCTCGCCATCGCCCGACGTGATCGTTGTCGGAGCCGGGATTTCCGGGCTGGCGGCGGCGCTTGATCTGGGCCGCGCCGGCGCACGGGTCACGGTGGTTGACATGTCATCCGTGTTCGGTGGGCACGCCGTGATGTCTCAGGGAAGTGTCAGTATTGTCGCGTCTCCGACGCAGCAGAAGGCCGGAATTCAGGACTCACCCGAGCTGGCATTTCAGGATTTCCACCGCTGGGGTGAAGATCCGGCGACGGAATGGGTCCGATACTACGTCGACCATTCACGGCACGAAATCTACGACTGGCTGGATGAGCTGGGGGTGCGGTTTTCTGAAGTACTCGCGTCGTCCGGCAACAGTGTAGCCCGCGAGCATCAGCCGACAGGTCGAGGAATCGGGCTGGTCACGCCGATCTATCGCGCCTGCCTGGACCTGGGCAGCGTCGAATTTCTCTGGAATTTGAAGGTGGTTCAGCTGACGGTGCAGTATGGGCGCGTTGTCGGCGTGCGGCTGCAGAATGTGCGAAATGGCGACGAGCAGGAACTTCGCGGGAGGTCTGTGGTGCTGGCTACTGGCGGCTTTCAGAGCAACCTCGAGATGGTGCGGGAATTCTGGCCGGCGGAGTTCCGATTTCCCGAACGCATTCTGGCCGGTTCCGGCCGAAACTCGATTGGACTGGGGCACGAGCTGGCCCGCGATGTCGGCGGCGATCTGGTCCGGATGGACTATCAGTGGAATTATTTTACCGGGCTGCCGGATCCGCGATATCCAGGGACGAATCGTGGGCTGAATGCGACGAACCTGTATGGGATACTCGTCAATTCTTCGGCGCGGAGGTTCGCCAATTTTCATGGCTGGGCCAGGGAAGTGATGCCGGTGCTGCTGAAACAGGAGCAGGTGACCTGCTGGTGTATTTTCGATGAAGCCACCAGGAAGTATTTCAGTGTCTCGGGTTCCGACTGGGGTAACTTCCGGAAGGTCGAGAGACTGATCCTGGAAAATCCCGACCTGGTCGTCAGGTCCGACACGCTGGAAGGATTGGCACAAGCTGCGGGGCTGCCGGAGAAGAATCTGGCAGAGACCGTAGCGCGGTACAATCAGCTGGTGGACCAGGGAGAAGATGTCGACTTTGGTCGTTTCGGCCCGGGGCGGCCGGAATTTTCGAATCAGGCATCGCCGCGAATCGAGACACCTCCGTTCTACGCGATGCAGACGTATCCGCTGACGCGCAAGAGCATGGGGGGTGTCGCGATTGATCGGCAGTGCCGGGTTCTGGACCGACAGCAGCAGCCGATTCCCGGTCTGTATGCGGTGGGAGAACTGACCGGACTGGCGCTGATCAATGGAAAGGCGGCGCTGGAAGGAACGTTTCTGGGTCCCTGCATCGTGACGGGGCGAGTTGCAGCTCGGGCAATTGTCGAGGAACTGGAAGTTCCCTCGGCCGCGGCGCTGCCCGCGGAGAGTCGCTGCCGGGACTGCCATGACATACCGGAACTGCTGTCGCAGCCGCGACACGGATTCTGGCATTTCGAGCACGTCCATCGGACGACCGAAGAACGCGGTCTGGATTGTCGCCAGTGTCACAGCGAGCTTTCGCCTTACCGCGAAGCCAGCCATCGCATCAACCGCAAGAGCCTGGCTGCCAGCTGCGTGGCCTGCCATGTCGCGACCGAGTGATTTCTACCCATGATGGTTTCGGCCGGAACTGAGATCATCGTCCCCGCCGGCCTGTTTTTTCTGAAATCCAGTTTTCATGCATTCGCGAACACGACGCACCCCGGAACAGCTTCGCAGTTATCGATTTCTCGGCCCGGATGATCTCCGCTCTTTCGGGCATCGATCACGCCAGAAACAGGCAGGCTTCAGTACAGAGGAATTCTCCGGGAAGCCTGTTGTCGGAATTTTGAATACGTGGAACGATCTCATTTCGTGCCATGCGCATTTTCGGCAGCGGGCTGAAGACATTCGCCGGGGGATCTGGCAGGCTGGGGGATTTCCGGTCGAGATCCCTGTGATGGGGCTGAGTGAGACCTTCATGAAGCCGACTTCGATGTACTATCGGAATCTGCTGGCGATGGAAGTGGAAGAAGTCCTGCGGACCTACCCGCTCGAC
>SYLK01000133.1 GCA_005809115.1 Planctomyces sp.
GAGGCGTTCCAGCTCGCTGCCATCCGAGCGACAACGCCAAATCCGCGACGCGAGCCCTTCGAGAAGAGTCCCGTCCGGACGCTCGATTTTGTAGCCGTGTCGACCGTCAGTCCAGTACAACCGTCCGTCCGGTCCGAGAATCGGTCCGTGAATATCGCAGCCGTTGCCATTGAAATTGAACCTTGCGATGAATTCGTCACGCCGGTCAGCGCGACCGTCGCCGTCTGTGTCCTCCAGCCGCCAAATGGCCGGGTGAGAGGCCACGTACACCACACCGTCGTGCCACAACACACCCTGTGGAAACACGAGTCCATCAGCAAACAGCGTGCTCGTGTCAAATGTGCCATCACCGTCTGTATCTTCCAGTCGGGTGATCCTGCCGAGTCCCAGCTTGACCAGCTCCGCGCCCGGCACACTTTGTCCCGTCCCCTCGGCTACGTACAGTCGCCCGATGTCGTCGAAGCACGCAAAGAGCGGATAACGCACCAGCGGCGGTCCCGCCACCTGCTCAATCACAAACCCCTCCGGCAACACGAACCGTGCTGCCGCGATATCCGGACCGTGGCTGCCTGCCGGCGTCGGCAATCCGGGCTGATTCGCTGCGTCGACACCCGCTCCGCTTCGCTGCCCGCGTTGTGCTGGTTGCTCCTTCCCACCAGCCATCAGAGTCCACCAGGACAGGTTCCCGGCGAGACCAGCCAGAATACAGGCCAGGATTAATCGCGTGTTGCACTTCCGCTTAACAGTCATTTTACGGTCCTTGTGGTCCGAAACGAATTGCGATCTGTGCGAACGCGGAAATACGGACGTATCGATCTTGCGGTGAACTTTTCCGCTGCGTGGGTTTCCGGACCGTCTGCGAAATCAATCAGGTTCAGAGGGACAGTGGAGTTTATCGGACGACAATGCGCTTGTCACCAGGAATTCCATCGCTGCCAGGATTCCGCACGCCGGGTAGTGTGGGAGGGGCCTCGGAGCAATCCGGGTCCCTGTGCCGATCCTTGTTTGCCGAGTGCTGCGGTATCCGTTGAATGTGAGCAGAGATCCAGCACAATAGTTCGTCGCCTGTGAGTTTTCCGACGGCCGGACAAAGTATCACCTGCTCCGCGTCGTCAACCTCTGCGGGTGGTGCCATGGGTTGTATCGCGAGGATTCGTCAGCCGCAACGAGTGAGCGTTGACGACCACCGAGACGACCGAGGGAGTCATGCACGATCAGGTGCGACATGCCTGTGGATGCAGCCGGGGACTTCGTCCACTGTCGTGATAAGAACCTCTGACAAAACCTGCGCGAGCCGCGACGTTCGCGGTAACGTCTCAGGCAAGGAGCGAGGAGAAGACGGAACATCCCGTCGCCGACGAGCGACGCGGCTGCCGCCAGGATCGCGGATGTCTGTGAGATCCGTTGCAGAAACTGACGGCGGCTGGCAGACCGCGGAAAAGTCGAAAATGTCAGAATCACGCAGCTCAACATGCATGACCAGGCTCTTATCAAAGGTGCTTCTCCAGAGAATCGAATTTTTCATTCATGACGGTCGCCTGTATGGATTCGGTGTTCAATGTACCTATTGCGAGCCCGCTTGAAACTGAAACGAATACAAATCCGCGTCTTTGACCTCGAAGCGCAGCCGCACCGGCTTGCCAGCCAGCGCTCCCAGATCGGGACTCCCGGCCCAGATCACGGTTCGATCCAGATCGTCGCCGTACACTTCCTGGCAACCGGCCAACGCGAAGCCGGGCAGCGGTTGACCGTCGGCGTCTTGAATCTCGACCCGCACCGAACCAGCGGCGGAAGTGGACGCGTTGAGCGTCAGTTGATTGCCAGTGAACGTGAGCGGCCGGGTGATCAATTCGCCGCCGACCAGCGGGGCGTGGAGCGAGACGAAGCCGTCGATGCGCAGGCTGCAGCGACGCAGCACGCCGCCGGTCTCCTGCATCGTGCGTTCGGTGGCGTACAGCGATAGTTCCGGCGGAGCGTCTCCAATCGCGGATTTCGTTTCGACCAGGCCCCAGTTCTGATACATGTCGCCGTAGAACCAACTGTCGCGAGTGCGCAGTCCCGGTCGCAGGAAGGACTCCGGCCAGACCGAGAACTGCTGACGGTCGCGGCTGGTCATGAACATGCCGTCGGTTACCGCCGTGCCCTCGCGGCGTGAGTCTTTCGCTCGTGCTTGACGATATTCGTAACGCGGCAGCGACTTGACCGATTCCGTCCAGCCACGGTCGATGTAGCGCGTGGGAAAGCCCAGCAACAGATGTGGCGCACGGTAATACGGCGCGATCTGATTCGTGTAGAGCTCGCTGACACGACCGAACGGGTACTTCTCGCCGACCGGGTCTTTCACATCTCCTGCTTTGCCCTCGCGCCGACCCGGATCGACGTTGGCCGAATAGCTCAGGTACTCCGGCTTCGTCCAGCGTACGCCGTCCGAGCTTTCGGCGTAACAGTAGACGTCGCGCGTGTTCGGCCGGTCCTTGCCGTCAAGATAGGGCATTTCACGATTGCGTTTACGGATATCCAGCCTCGGCATACCAAGCCTTTGCGTCGTGTCTGGTCACTTTTTCGAGGGCTTGTCGAATGGCTGC
>SYLK01000134.1 GCA_005809115.1 Planctomyces sp.
CTCGATCCGAATCATGCTGTCACACAGAAGACGAGTCCTGAAGGCGTCGTACAGATTCCGGTTGCGATTTATGGCAGGTCAACCAATGCAGTTCAGAATGCCGAGACGCCCTATGCCCAGCTGGGCAGGCGCAGCAGCCCGCGAGAATTGCTGCTGGATGCTGTCCGAAACCATCCCGACAGGCTGGAAATCCGTACCGAATGCCTGGTGACCGAGATCATACTCGAACAGGCGTCCGAACAGACACCAGATCCTCCCCGCGCTGTCGGCGTGCGGTTCCAGCGTGGAGCGAAGCTCTATCGAGCCAGTGTCAATGCCGCGGCGGACGACGGTCCCGTTGAGGAAGTCCGTGTCAGAGACGGTGGTGAAGTGATCCTTTGCGGAGGCACGTTCAATACTCCGCAGATCCTGATGTTGTCTGGAATCGGACCACGCACAGCCGACGGCAGAATCGGCGTGGATGTGTCCACCGCCGGACGTGAGAATGAGGTGGCCTGGTCAGCCGATGTGGCCTGCAAAGTGTCGTCACCAGGAGTTGGGCGCAACTTGCAGGATCGCTATGAAGTCTCCGTCGTCTGCGAAATGAAACAGGACTTCGAGATTCTCAGGGATGCTCCGTTCCGGCTTCCGGCAAATTCTGCAGAGCCGGACCGACATCTGCGGGAGTGGCGCGATCGCGGCACCGGACTGTATGCAAGTAACGGGGGTGTCCTGGGGATTCTGAAGCGATCACGGCCCGATTTGCCACAACCCGACTTGTTCATCTTCGGAGTTCCGCTCGAGTTCCGGGGTTATCAGGTGGGATATTCCGGCGTGCGTGCCCGGAATCTGTTCACCTGGATCATTCTGAAGTCGCATTCGCAGAACGACGAAGGACTGATTCGACTGCGATCCGGTGATCCCCGCGACACTCCGATCATCAACTTTCATTCATTCCGAACGCGAACGTCGGACGACAGCGGTGCATCCGACCCGGACCTGCTGGCATTGGCCGAGGGTGTGCGATTCGCACGAGAGATCGTGAAACGCGCCGCAAAGGTGGTCAAGGGCGAGTCTCATCCCGGCCCGCAGGTGGCACCGTACAATGACACAGCAAAGATCAGGGAGTGGATTCGCCGCGATGCCTGGGGGCACCATGCCTGTGGAACCTGCCGTATGGGGTCGGACGGTGATCCGAGTGCTGTCCTCGACAGCAGGTTTCGGGTCCGTGGAGTCAGCGGGCTTCGAGTGGTGGATGCCTCGATCTTCCCGAAAATCCCGGGCTATTTCATTGTCACCAATATCTTTATGGCCAGTGAAAAGGCAGCGGACGTCATTTTGGAGGATTCCGCGAACAACGCCGGCGCAGATTCTGCTGTGTATCCGAACAGTCTGCTGGATCTGGAGATCCAGGCGATCCAGCGTCGGCGAGATCGCCTGCCGGACGGAAAGAAGGAGCCGATCGTCAGCGATCCAGCCCCGGATGCGCCGCGAGGGACACGTCGGCGGCGCTGGCACGAGAGTGTCACTGGGCTGGCATTGTCCGGTGGCGGCATTCGCAGCGCCACACTGTGCCTCGGAGTTCTTCAGTCGCTGGCACGCGGCCAACTCCTGAGGCGCGTGGATTTTCTTTCGACAGTTTCCGGCGGAGGCTACATCGGCAGCTTTCTCGGCCGCCTGTATGATCGACTGCGAAACAAAGGACCTGGCAATCCCGGCACGTTCCCGAACGTTCATCCTGCGGTTCAGGTCGAGCAGGCGCTGCATGACCATCGCTCCGCACCGTTAAGCTGGCTGCGTCGTCATGGAAATTATCTGGCCCCTCGTGGAGCGGGTGACGGACGAACCAATTTTGCGGTGTTTGTGCGGAATCTGCTGAGTGTGCATCTTGTGGTGGGCCTGGCGTTGTTTTCGATTTTCGCCGTTGTCGACGGCCTGCGGCATACGGTTCTTGATCCGATTATGACAACCGTGGGGCTGGCGTTTGACTGCAGTGACCTTCCGATCGGGCATCTGGTCAGTTCGTGGCTGGGACCGTTTTTCAGTCCGTGGTTCATTGTGGTGGAAATGCTGATCCTGTTTCTTGTGATTCCCCGAATTATCGGATATTGGCTCGTTTCACAGGACACACACGAAGCGTTCAAACGGATTCCGCTGACGCTGCTGCTGATCGTCTCCGGCGGCCTTCTGCTGCTGGGAGTGACGAATGGCCTCCGTCTGGAACTGGTCATGTCAGGTCTGTCGCTGCTGACGTCAATTGTTCACGTGGAAGTGGCGTGGCACGACGGAACACTCCGTGAACGTGCATCGGGCACAGGCGGAGTGGAAACTCAAAGACTTCGGACCAGAAACTTTCTGACTTACGAACTGGGTCTTGCGCTGTCACTGACCGGAGCCGCACTGGTTCTTGTGCTGGTGGATACGCTGGGTCACGGCATCTATGAGTGGAAGGTTGAGCAGAACGTGACCTACACCAGGGTGTTTGCCGGTCTGATGGCAGCCATCATGGCCGTCATGCCAGCCGCCAGATTTCTGACAGGGCTGATCAGTCAGCCGGAGTCAGGACGACCTTCCGCTCTTGTTCGCATTCTGAAGCGTGACATGGTGGTGGGAGCCATGACAGTCGTTCTGTTCACACTTCCTCTGGTGTCTTACTCGTTCGCTGCGCATGCGGTATTCTCCGATGGGCAGACGCCTCTGTTTGGGTGGAGTCTGACGCTCGCTGCTGTTCTGGCGACATGTGCGCTCGCCTTGCCGTCTGCCGTGACGTTTGTCAATCGTTCTTCTCTGTCACAAACCTACGCGGCTCGACTGGCACGTGCCTTTCTTGGGGCGTCGAATCCCCTGCGTCACCGCCCGGAGGGAGCCGATGTCACAGAAGTGATGCCCGGCGATGATGTCGCTTCGATTCGCGACTACAAACCTCACGAGGCTTCGGGGCCCTTCCATCTGATTAATCTCACACTGAACGAAAGTGTGGACTCGGATTCTCTCGGTGTAAAACGCGATCGTCAGGGGTTAATCGTCGCCGTGAGGTCGCTGGCGATGACCGTGGGAGAAGTCTGGCACAGCAGGTGGGTTACTTCCGGAACGCGGCAGGATTCGGTAAAGCACCGTGCTCCGGCACGTCTGGAGCCGCTGGGTGCCCGGCCAGGGAGTCCGCATCCCCTGATTGATCTGCGGGGGGAACCCGCTGACGCTGCCGAAATGCTGTCGCTGCGAACCTGGATCGGGCTCTCGGGAGCGGCCATCGACCCCGGTCGAGGACGATCATCCAGACTCGGTATTTCACTGCTGATGGGCCTTGTCAATATTCGCACCGGGTATTGGTGGGACAGCGGAATTTCCCACGCTGGTCGACGTGGTTTTCCGGATCTGACATTCAGCAGACGTCTGCTGTACCTGGTTCCTCGCCTCTTCGCCACGCAGTCTCTCCTCATCTGCGAATGGCTCAATCGCTTTCCCGGACCATGGACACGTTTCTGGCACCTGTCCGACGGCGGATTTTTTGAAAATCTGGGTGCCTATGAACTGATTCGCCGCCGCCTGCGGCGAATCGTGATTGTGGATGCCGGGGCCGATCCGGAATTCACCTTTGAAGATCTTGCGGAGATGATTCGCAAGGTGCGGATCGATTTCGACGCCACTGTGGAACCGTTGACTGCCGGCGAGATCGCTCGTCTCAGACAGAACCTCATTCCTGCGACCGTCAGTCAGGCATTGGGAACACTTGATGAGTTGTCCCCGAAGGCGGCTCTCGGATCCGAACCGCCGAAATCCACATGTCACGCCACGCTGCTGAGAGTCACCTATGGGGATGATCCTGCCGGGACCCACACC